>DOZQ01000154.1 GCA_003517915.1 Oscillospiraceae bacterium
GCTTCAATTGCACTGTCCGGCATTTCGGCAGTTTCATCCTCGTCCTCCGCCGGCGGCTCCTGCGCGGCGCGGGCTAAGGTGACCAGCTTTTCCTCTCCCTCTACGCGCATGACCTTCACGCCCTTGGCCGGGCGGGCGTACTCACTGATATCACTCACCGGCGTGCGTATAACCACGCCGCCCGACGAGATCATTATAGCGTCGTCCTCTTCGTTTACGATTTTAATCGCCGCGACATCGCCGTAAAGCGCGGTGCGGTAGTTGAGCAGACCCTTGCCGCCCCTGGACTGCACCCGGTAGTCACTAAGCGGGCTGCGGCGTCCATAGCCGGTTTCGGTCACGGTGAGCAGAGTAGCGTCCTCCCTGACAACCGACATGCCGACTACCTCGTCGCCGGTATCCATCCGCACTGCGCGAACGCCTCTGGCAAGCCTGCCCATCTCGCGGGCATCCTCCTCATGAAAACGTATGGCCATACCCTTCTTGGTCGCTATGAGCAGCTCGTCCCCGCCTTCGGTCAGGCGAACCCAGCGAAGCTCGTCGTCCTCATCCAGCGACAGCGCGATTATGCCGCCCTTGCGCGCGGTGTTATAGGCGTTCAGGGCAGTGCGCTTTATAATCCCCCGCCGGGTCACCATACACAGATATTTTCCCTCTTCAAAGCCGGTAACCCTTATCATTGCGGTTATCTTTTCCTCCGGCTCAAGCGGTAGCAAATTGACTATATTCATGCCCTTTGAGATACGGCTGCCCTCGGGAATCTCATACGCCTTAATGCGGTATATCCTGCCCCGGTTGGAGAAAAACAGCACATAGTCATGCGAGGAGCAGACAAACATATACTCGGCAATTTCCTCCTCGCGGGTGGACATGCCCATCACGCCGCGCCCGCCGCGTTTTTGCGAGCGGTAGGTATCGGAGGGCAGACGCTTGATATATCCCATATTTGTCAGCGTGAGCACGCATTCCTCTTCTGGGATAAGATCCTCTATGTCCACCTCGCCGGTCACCGTCATTATTTCGGTGCGCCGGTCGTCGGCGTATTTGTCCCTTATATTAAGCGCCTCGGTTTTTACTATGTCCAGAATCCTCGCCTCGTCGGCTAAAATTGCGGTATATTCCTTTATTTTTTCCATGAGCTTTAACAGCTCTTCCTCAATTTTTTCCCGTTCCATGCCGGTGAGCTGGCCGAAGCGCATCTGAACTATGGCCGTCGCCTGAATATCGTCCAGCCCGAAGCGTTCAATAAGCTTCTGTTTTCCCTCCGGAATGGATTTTGACGCCCTGAGAGTCGCGATAACCTCGTCGATAAAATCCAGCGCGATTTTAAGCCCCTCTAAAATATGCGCGCGCTCTTTGGCTTTTTTAAGGTCATAGCGGGTTCTGCGGGTTATAAGCTCGCACTGGTAATCGATGTAATGCCGAAGCATCTGTTTAAGCGTGAGGATTTTCGGCTCGCCGTCCACCAGCGCCAGCATAATCACGCCAAAGGTGGTTTGAAGCTGGGTAAACGCGAACAACTGGCTTTGCACCACCTGCGGGTTCGCGTCCCGTTTAAGCTCGATTACCACGCGTATGCCCTCGCGGTTGGAGTAATCCACCACGCCGTCAATACCTTCAATGCGCTTGTCGTCCGCCAAATCGTTGATGGATTTGACCAGCTGCTGCTTGTTGACCATATATGGGATTTCGGTCACGACTATTTGATACCGCCCGGGGCGGATCTCTTCAATTTCGGTTTTCGAGCGCACCGTAACGCGCCCGCGCCCGGTCGCGTAGGCGGCCCTTATCCCGCTGCGGCCCATGATCAAAGCGCCGGTCGGAAAATCCGGACCCTTGATGAATTCGCACAGCGTGTCAAGCTCGGCGTCAGGATTGTCGATAAGCGCGCACATGCCGTCGATGACCTCGGCCAGGTTGTGCGGCGGGATATTAGTCGCCATGCCGACCGCTATGCCGCTCGAGCCGTTGACCAGCAAGGTCGGGAAATGGGTGGGCAGAACTGTAGGCTCTTTAAGGCGGTCGTCGTAGTTGGGCATGAAATCGACCGTCTCTTTTTCAATATCCGCCATCATTTCCGTGGAAATCTTGCTCATGCGCGCCTCGGTATAACGGTAGGCGGCGGCGGGATATCCGTCTATCGAGCCGAAATTGCCGTGGCCGTCAACCAGCATATATCTCAGTGAAAAATCCTGCGCCATGCGCACAAGCGCGTCATAAACCGACCCGTCGCCGTGCGGATGATAGCGCCCCAGCACCGCGCCGACCGTGTCGGCGCATTTGCGGTAGGGCTTGTCGGGGCTCAGGGAGTTTTCATACATTGTGTAAAGAATCCTGCGGTGCACCGGCTTTAAGCCGTCCCGCACATCCGGCAGGGCCCTTCTCACTATGACCGACATCGAATAGGCAAGATATGCCTTTTGCATTTCATCAGTAATTTCCACCGGGATTATTTTTTGTCCGTCAAACGCTTTGTTCATGGTTTACTCCTTAAATCTTCTTCTTCCCCGTCCTCTTTGTCTTCTGTTTCCTGCGGAATAGTTTCCGGCTCTGACGGTTTATTTTCCCCGGACGGCGTAAAGTTTAAAAAACTGCCGCGTTTTTCTTCGGTTTTTTCGTCGGCGTTTATCATTCCGGCACGCAGCTTTTTATAAAGCAGCTCAAGCTGCTCCGGAATAAGGCAGCGCTTGGGCAATACCGTCACATGATCTTTGGTTATATATATAACAATGACGCTTTCGTCCTCTTGGTAGATTAAAGTGCCGTTAAGCGGCAGGATATAGGCCGCCGACTGCGGCTCGGTCACGAATAAAAGCTCGTCGCTCGAAAGGGTAAACCGGATGTTTTTATCCAGCACATCACGGTTAAAAATTTTCTCCTCGATTCTCGCGGGCATAATCCAGCTCACGGCGATAAGCGTTATACACACCGCGCACAGCAGGTAATAAAGAAAATTCCCCGGCTCGTCGATAATACGGGTCACGCAGATAAAAATCGCGGCGACGGCTAGAGCCGTCTGGATTATGCTGCGCGTGCGGTGGGATTTCCTCCCGCTGACCAACCGCAGGGCCTGCGTCAATTCGTCCTTGGTAAGGGTGTAGTTCACCGCAAATAAGGGAATGCCGGTTTTTTTGTTTGTCATAGCAATTATCTCCCTTTCAGGAAATTAAATATAAAACGAAATTGCTTTGTTCGCCGTTTTTTCTGACCATCCATAAAGCGGAGTCCCGATTCATAACCTCATTGTGATTTTCCACAAGGAAAACCCGGGCAGGCACTTTTCCAGTTTCCTTAGCCGCATTATAATGAAAAGTAAAATCGTTCGCGCTTTCATCCATTTTTTCGCGGCTCCTATGCCCGGCAAGATCGTCTAAGAGGGCGGTGTATAAGATTCGTAATGCTCTCCCGAGCTTTCCTTCGTGCGAACGCGAAGCGGACGCCCCGGCGCAAGCCGGTCGGCACGCTTTTGCTCCCTCCGCTGTCGCAAATAAGAAAACATTCCCTGCGGCTTGGGTCTAATGGAACACACAAAAAAGGATGGTAAATGAATGCTGTAATATTCCGCTTAGCCTTCATTCATGCACACGCGAAGCGGACGCCCCGGCGCAGCCGGTTCATTCCGGTTTGAAAACCGCTGGGTTTGCTCCGCAAACCCTCTTCGAACGCGGAATTTCTCACCGCCAATCATTTTTCGCGGCTCCGGGGCAATGCGCTTGTATTATTATATCATTTCCATCATCTGG
>DOZQ01000271.1:0-51224 GCA_003517915.1 Oscillospiraceae bacterium
GCGGCGCCGCGCATAAAACGCGGCAGCCGGGAGACAAAATCCACCGACCCTGCGCGGGATTTTTTATAGTCCCCGACTATAATTCCGCTCGGGGGGTCGCCGGCAAGCTCAATGTCGGAAAAATCCCCGGTTATATGCCCACGCCGCACGGCTTCCATATGTAAAGGAGAATCCGAAAGCGGAAAACCTATCAGCTTCATCGCGGCGATATCCACGGCGAAGCAGCTTTCACCCGCAAGCAAAGCGCCCACTTGGCGCGGTTTTCCTCCGGTCGGGCCGTCTCCCTCCATGCCGATTATTCCGTCGATGAAATTAATCTCCGGATTTATCCCTTCAGCAAGATCCACAAGCATTTCGGCAAATTCTCTCTGGGCGGGAAAACGGCAGTGAAGCTCGGGCTTTAACAGCCCCGGGACAAACCCGAATATGTTCTTAGCTGCCCCTGAAAATCCCATCATGGCGTGGGTTTTCAGCTTTGCGATATTTACGGTCAAATCCGCTGTAACCGCAGGATTTATGATTTGAAACCTGCCGCACCGCTTGGCCTTTTCAAACACAAGCTCTTTATATCCAAAGTCATCGTTAAGCTTTATTCCTGTAGCTTTCGCCATTTCAGCCATGCCGGTAACCCTGAAAATCCGGTTCATATACCCCGCGCTGTAAATGCCGCCGGAGGATTCCGCAAGAGTGATATCCTCTACTCCGTGGCTTTTAAGCGCCCTTACGACCGCCGCCACTACCTTTGGGTGGGTGGTCACCGCCGCCTCGGGCGGCTTGCCTATTATCAGATTGGGCTTTACGACCACTTTCATGCCGGGCCGCAAAAGCTTTTTTATGCCAAGAAGCTCAAAATGCCGCCTGACGGCCCAGTCAAGCAGCTCGGCGTCATACCGGCCACAGGCGGTCACAGATACTTTATGCACCGGCAAAATCCTTTCTCAGCGAAGATTTTTCTTAAATCTTTCTATGCGCCTGAGCGCCTCTTTGATATGCCCCGACGAATAACAGTAGGATACCCGCACAAAGCCCTCACCCGACTCGCCGAACGCCGTGCCGGGAACCACCGCGACCTTTTCCTCTTTTATAAGCCGTTCGCAGAATTCGGCGGAGGAAAGCCCGGTGCCGCCTATATAGGGAAAGCAGTAAAACGCCCCCATCGGCTCAAAGCAGTCAAAGCCTATGTGCCGAAATCCGTCTACGATATAGCGGCGGCGCATGTCATATTCCTCACGCATGGATCTTATGTCCTCGTCGCCGTTTTTCAGCGCCTGTACCGCCGCGTACTGGGCGGTGGTCGGCGCGGACATGATGGCGTACTGGTGTATCTTGGTCATCTGGCCTATAACCGGCTCTGGACCGACGGCATAACCCAGTCTCCAGCCAGTCATGGAATAGCATTTTGAAAATCCGCCGACTATTACCGTGCGCTCCGCCATGCCGGGCAGCGACGCTATGGAAGCATGACCCGCGTCGCCGTAGGTCAGTTCGGCGTAAATCTCGTCCGAAAGGATCATAATGCCGGTGTTTCTTAGCAGCGCGGCAATCTCCTCAAGGTCTTTTTTCGCCATAATCGCCCCCGTGGGGTTGTTAGGATAAGGCAGGATTAAAAGCTTAGTTTTTTCGGTGATGCGGCTTCTCACGGCCTCAGCCGTCAGGCGGAAATCATCCTTCGCATAGGTGGGGATAGCCACCGGCACGCCGCCCGCCAACACGGTTATGGGATCGTAGCAGACAAAGCTCGGCTCGGGGATGAGCACCTCTTCGCCGGGAGCGACCAGTGTGCGGACACACAGGTCTATGGCCTCNNTGCGCTATATCGTATTCGAGCGAAAAACGGCGGCTTAAATAGTTTACTATTTCGATTCTCAGCTCTTTTATGCCTGAATTCGGAGTATAACGGGTCTTGCCCAGCTCAAGCGAGCGTATGCCCGCGTCTCTTATATGCCAGGGGGTCTGAAAATCCGGCTCGCCCACCCCCAGCGAAATCACGTCCTCCATCTCCTCCGCAAGATCAAAAAACCTGCGTATACCCGAGGGCTTTAATCCTAAAACATGAGGGCTGACGATTTTATTATAATCTATCACAGTGAAACCGGCCCCCTGTCGTCGGCGGGTTCGTCGCAGATATCCACACCCATTTCTTTATAGCGGCGCAACACGAAATGCGTCGCGGTGGAAACAACGCCGTCTATGGGCGCAAGCCGCTTCGCGACAAACATCGCCACCTCTTGAAATGTGCGCCCGCTCAGCGTGACCGAAAGATCATATCCCCCGGACATCAAATATACGCTTTCGACCTCTTCCATGCGCATTATCTGCCTGGCCACGCCCTCAAAGCCCGCGCCCATAGTCGGCGTGACGCGTATCTCAATAAGGGCCGTGACCCGCTGATTGTCTAGATTTTCCCAGTCGATAATCGCCTTGTAGCCGCGTACTATCCCTTTATCCTCAAACGCCGAAATCTGAGCTTTAACCTCTTCGGCCGTCATCCCCAGCATCGCGGCAAGCTCCTCTTCGGTAAAGCGCGCGTTTTCGCTGAGTTTATTTAAAAGTTTATTCATTTCAATTATCCTTTCTCTTTTTATTTATTGGTTATGGATTTGTGTCCGATTCTATGGGAATAAGTATGGGCGACCTTTTTTTATAGAGCGCGGTGTGCCTGAATCCGGCCGCATAGATAATATCCATACCCGCCGCAAGCCCCCTGCCCACATCCGCGCCGGTATGCGCGTCCGAGCCGGTAGTTATATATACTCCGCCCAGCTCATGATAGCGCCTTACGATCTCTTCACCCGGCATACTGCGGCCCAGCGGATGACGGTAGCCAGAGGTGTTTACCTCTATACCTTTGCCTCGCTCGATGACCGCTCGCAGCACACGGTCGATCTTATCGTAATATTCGCGCAGATCAACCTGTATGCCGTCACGTCCGGTGATATAGCGCAATGGATAATCCAGATGAGCCAAAACGTCATAGTCGCAGCCCGCCGCAAGCTCATAAAGCTCGCTGAAATAAAGACCCAGTATCTCGCGGGGTTCCGACTTTTTGTAATCCATATAGTAAAAATCCTTTTGTCCGGCGAGGTTGTGCAGCGACGCTAAGACAAAATCAAAATCATACTGACTCAGTACCCCGCTTGCCGCTTCAGGATTTTGGCTTGGCTGCCCAAGCTCCACGCCCGCCATTATAATCAGCCGGCCGCTGTAAATCGACTGCGCCTTGACCGACTCAAAATAAGAATTGCGTACAGAAATGTCAAAGCGGCGCGCGGCATATTCCTCGCATTCACAGTGGTCGGTGAGCGCAAGGCCGCGCAGTCCCCGTCTTTCGGCGCTCTCGCATATAAATGTCACCGAATGGCTTCCGTCCGGCGAATTGTCCGAATGTGTGTGCATGTCAATCAGGTTTTTATATCGCATGGATTTTTTCTCCCTGTAATTTAAGTAAAGTATGATTATTTTATAATACCAACATTAACGTCCGATTTCAATGGTTTCATTGTAATATTTATATGAAATCCCGGTAAGGTTTATGGTATAGTCGCCAAAATTGAATCTACCGTTTCTGAGCATCCGCTTAACATTCACACTCAAGAGCTTGTTGCCTGCTATAATTGCCAGCGATTCCAATAGACGGCAGGCATAAAACCAACGCCCGGCCAATGACAATATTCTAAGCAGGACAATTCACCCATGCAAATCCAAAATTATTCGCCGCCCATCTAGGTGTGCAAACCCATTTTTGACAATAAACAACTGGACGCTTAAGATTAATACTGCTATAATAATTCAATAAGAATTTGTATCGAGGTGTTTTGACAATATGAAACAAAATCTTTTTGATTCCGATATTGCCCCGATGTGTCAATACTGCCTGCACGGGCGAATCTCACAAAGCAATTTAGGTATTCTGTGCGTAAAATGCGGCATTGTGGACGAGAGCTTCAGCTGTGGCAAGTTTAAATACGACCCGCTCAAACGGGTTCCAAAAGCCTTTCAAAGCCTGCCTGAATATACACACAAGGATTTTGCGTTAAATCAAGACGCGTCATAATATCCGCAAAATCAGTTTTTTACATAGCAAAATCTACATACAAAAATCCCCCTGCCGCTCATTTGCGGCGGAGGGATTTTGCTTTTCGCGCTTAAACTGACTCTTTTTTTGCAACGCCTCAATCTGGGGGCAAACTGGTAACATTAAAACAGTACTACTTTAATGTGAACGTGCGGTTTTTTAAAATGAAATATGTTCTTTTTGGGGATTTATGCATTCACGGCTTTTTAATCTAAGCCGTGCCTGATGTCGCTACACACGAAACAAGTGCCGGTTAAATCAGCGCTTGCCTAGCAGGGGCAGCAGGTGTATGTGTCATCTTGGCCACACTCACAGTCTTTCGGCGGGAAAAATTCGTCAGTCGGGAATTTGATCCGTTTAAACGCGTCACATGGGCAATCTGTAGTGGTTTCACACTCTTTGCGCGGTACGCAGAAATCATACACCGGAATAAGCAGAGCCACATTACGAACCATCTGTATAATTGAGAACACTCCCAATGTAACATAAACCGATCTGCCTTTGTCACGGTCGGGGCAAATTTCTCCTCCAAGGCGGGCGGTCACACAGTTAGGCACGCAGCAGCAGGGTTCGCAGCATCTTTGAGTGTCGCACACCTGAGCGGAAAGTACGACGGGATCGACGACCTGTACGACACATTTCGGCAGATTATTTCCTGCCTGACACGGTTCTTCCGTATCTTCACAGCAGAATTCACTTGAGAAAGTTTTAACGCTTCCTTCGCTGCCGTACAAAATCACCTTTTTCTGAAATACCGTTATGCCCTTTACCTCACATGGCTGACTATGTGGCGCCGTAAAAATGTCAAGGCTTACAAGGAAGAAAAACGACAGGTCACAGGCAAAGAATCCCCTGTTAAACGTAACCGGTTCCAAATCAATGCAAACTCTGAGAACTTCCGCCGTACGGCAGCGTACATTCATCGCCTGATCAATGATTTCTTGGCCGTAGGGAGTAAAGTAGACCCGTAGGTCTTCAAGGCAATCCCGATCACAGCACTGTGCATGATATAGGATTTCAAAACCACTCTAATCAATTGTTTCGTGCATTACTACACTTAGGTCAAACTGCGCGGGCTTATACTCTTTGCTTTTGAAATAATACACCTTGCCTATAATGGATTTGAGAAGTTGATTCTTCCCTTCTGGAGTTGCTTGTTCGTACGCCTCCAAAGCCATACGCACCTGGTTAACAAAATCTTTTTGCGTTTCAAGATTTTTATATTTTTGCAGTGACGCGTCAATAGCCGCCTGCTTAATTTTTATGCTCCGCTGCCGCTCTACAAATACTTCGACTGTATACACGCCCTGCTCCAAAAAATCATACAACCTGGACATTTGCTCATCTACCGCTTTTCGCTCTCTTTTCAGAGCTTCAGTCGCCGTTTTGCCGTTTTCTCTTCTCTGCATTTTTCCTGATTCGATCTGTGCTAGATATTCGCGAATATAATCCAATACAGCACTCTCTGCCCGGTCAAGACGGGTTGATGTGCAGCATCCGGGCGTAGTGCAAAACAAGGTGTATTGCCCAGTTGATTTTTTAAACGGTATGCGTTGCAGGTAGCTTCCGCACTTTTCGCACACAATCAGCCCGGCAAGCGGATTCTTTACCTCACCGGTATTTGCCGGAGGATGATATCGGCCTTCTAATATTTTGCCCGCTTTTTTAAAAGTATTTTCATCAATGATCGCCGGATGTGTGTTTTTGACAATCATCCACTCAGCTCGCGACTTATAAATCACCTTATGCTTAATCCCCTTGATGTGCTTGATCCGGTTGGATACAGTATGTCCCAGATATTCCATATTGCGAAGCATCGCGATAATCGATGTGCGGCCAAATTTTTTACCCCGCCTTGGCACGGCTCCCATCTCGCTTATTTGATTCGCTATCGCGGTTCCTCCCGCGCCCTCAATGTACATCGAAAAAATCAGGCGGACAAAATCGGCTTCATGCTCCACGATTTCCAATGTCGGGCGTTTGCCATCCCATCCGCGCTTATATCCATATGGGGGATTGGCTACATGCCCGCCTTCCGCCTTTGTTTTTTGCGTTCCGCGCTGCATACGCCGTTTGATCATTTTAAGCTCTTGGCGGGCTAGGAAGCTTTCCATCTCGGTGTACTGCTCGTCGATATCGTCATTCAGGTCATAAACCTTTCGAGGTGTTATGATTTTGCATCCGGAATTTTTAAACGTTTCGATGATGATCCCCTGCTCACTCATCGCACCTCTGCCGAGACGGTCGATGTCCATACAGAGCACTGCGTCATACTTTTCCGCTTCCACATCCGCCAGCAGCTCGAGCATCTGAGGGCGGGCATAGAGACGCTCACCGCTCACGACTTCTTCAAATGTTTTAATCACGCTAATATGCTTGCCGGCCGCAAAGGTTACAAGCTGCTCACGATGTCTTGCAAGCGTGTCCAGATCGTTTTCTTCGGCCCGCGACTTGCGTAAATAAATTGCTGCGTTCATAGCATCACCTTAATGGATTATATGGCAATCATCAAATAAAAAGAAGAATTTAATCCTAAAACTTCCACACACAGGGCATCCCTGCTTTCAGATATCCTTTTTATAAGGAGAATGGTTTGAAACAAAACACACCCAACACAGCATAAAAGGCGTAAAGCAACTAGGACGCCGCAAGGCAGCCGAAAAAAAAGCAAGTACTACTCGATAGCTTGAAAGACTACGAAACCGTTTTTCTTCAACAACTTCATGGCGAGGTCGAGGCGATCAACGGGAGAGACATCTAACTGGCGATACAATTCCGCGTTGTACGGCTCATTTTTCTTTAAGATGTGGTCGGCGTTTCTGCCGAACCCACTCACCTCCCCGTGCTGTGTAGTGTACCCTTATGCTTATTTTCCATAAATCTTGGATCAACACAGATTTATTTACTCCAGTTGCTGTAATATAAACAATTTGTATCTGGACTGTTTGGCAACATCTTTTTGTCTGTTTTAGGCGGTGTAAACTGTTTCGTCGCCTAAGCAAGCCACTGTTTTCCCATGTAATTATATTCCATTATTTGTTCTTGAAATATGTCTGGGTGACAGTTTCATAGTAAAAATGGTAGCCTATACCGTAGAAAAAATCAATGATCGACTGCCCCATCGTCCACGTAGGAACAACCATCACAACAGGGGGCAAGCTCGTTTAGCCCCTATTTACATTTCTATTTAATTTTACGGTTTTTGTAGATCACTGGTGACAATTCCTTATCAAATCAAACACAGAAATCTTACTAAGTTTCCACTCATCATATCTTTCTGAACAAATAGCTATCCAACTTCCTCCGATATTCCAACTCTTCAAAAACAATCCGTCGGTACAACCTCCATTCTTTGAAAGCGATGAAAAATCCAACCCACTAAATTTTACACCTAGACCCTTGCCAATACACTTGCCATAGGCTTCTTTCAGAGTCCAGAACATAGTGAATCGACTGCCTGCCAAAGATGAATTTGAAAAAACAATGATATTTTCTTTGTCAGACAATACCATTTCACAAATATCTTCCTTTGCTGCTTGAATATTCTGCACATCAACCCCGACGGGGATACCGCTCAAGGCGCAAACCACACAATTATCGGAGTGTGAAATATTAAAACAGATATGCTTTAACTCAGAAATATATGGCTTCCCATATTGACCGAAGGCAAAATCAATTCCCGAAATGTCTATATCATGTTCGTCAAAAATGCATTTTCGCAATAATAAATAAGAAAGCATACACTCCTTTTTATTCTTATCAAACATATATTTTTCATATTTTTCACGCCTTTGGAGCGGCAAATATTTTTTCAACTCATCTATTGTCTCCGCACTTATATCCATGAAATCTTTACAATAGTAGATTACCCCCATAATTATAACCTTATCTCCCAGAACTTGCCAGGCTTTTTTTGCGCTGGCAATATCTTTGTCTGGTTCGAAAAACATCATCGCATATTTCAAGCAACCGGTTTTTTACCATGACTTTCTCTCCTGCGTTCACAAAAATCTTGCTAATGACACCATGAATAGGTGACGTTATCTCATTTTCCATCTTCATGGATTCACAAATAAGTAAAACATCACCCTTTTCAACAGCTTCCCCTTCTCGCTTGCATATTTTAACAACAGATCCTGACAATTGGGAAAAGATCATTGTTTTATTTGTCAAATTGTTTACTGAAAAATCAAAATCCAAGTAGCTATCATAATCCGGCTCGATTTCAGCATTTAGCGATTCGCATGGCTCGACTCTAATTTCCGGCAAAGAGGCTGATTTGATTTCAGCTTTCCCCGTATTTTCTTTGCCACGATTTTTTAAGAACCGCTGTCCCACAGAATCGAAAAGAGAACAAGTCAGCAAGTCACAGTCGTTTTTAGCAATATTCCCATAAACTGATTCTACACTTTTCCACGTTGGAAAACGTTTTTTTGGGGTGACTCTACTTTTTCGCATGGCCAACTCAGTGCTGATTTCCGAGGGAATTTTTCCATATTCGCCATTAATGTAAGCTTGAACTTCTTTTGAAACAGAAAAATAGTCAGTCCCATTTACCACGTTTAAAACAGCTTGATTGCTAACCATCTGGCTAAGAGGAGTAACAAGAGGCGGCCATCCCAGATCCTTTCGCACTTGCGGAATCTTGTCCATGACCTCATCATACTTGTCGAGACAACCTATTTCTTCCAATTGGCTGAGCATATTAGAATACATCCCGCCTGGGATTTGTGATTCTATTATTTCAGGAATTGTCGAAAGTGATTGGATATTAAGAATCCCGGATTTTTTATATTTATCTGCAACCTTTACAAAATGCGAGTTGACAGCGGTCTGATTTTCTTTTTTTAGACCGGTAGCTCTGCCCATGGATTCTGCGACATCTGATATAACTTCTGACGCGGGCTGAGACGCGCCGCCGGAAAAAGCTGAGATGGCTGTGTCTAAAACATCAATTCCAGCCTCAATAGCTTTAATATACGTCATATAAGCAAAACCGCTTGTGCAATGAGAATGCAAAATAACAGGAATTTTTAACTTTGATTTCAAGGAACTTATCAGGTCAAAGGCTGCTGTAGGAGATAAAATGCCTGACATATCTTTAATGCAAATTGATTTTGCACCGATAGATTCGTATTCAAGTGCCAGTTCGATAAATTTCTCAGAAGTATGCACAGGGCTTATTGTATAGCAAATGGCACAGGACGGGTGTGCTCCGTTGCTGTTTGTTTCATCAACCGCAAGTTTTATGTTGTCAATATCATTCAGAGCATCAAAAATTCTTACAATATCAATCCCATTTTTTACGGATTCATAGATAAACTTGCGAACAATCTCGTTTGAATAATGTTTGTATCCCAACAGGTTTTGACCGCGAAGAAGCATTTGCAGCTTTGTTTTCGGTACAAGTTTTCGTATGATTCGAAGGCGCTCCCACGGGTCTTCATTCAGAAAACGTATGCAGCTGTCAAAAGTTGCCCCACCCCAACATTCCAAAGAATAGTAGCCCGTTGCATCCATTCTGGGTAAAATCTCTTCAAAATCCGAAATTTTCATGCGTGTCGCCATTAAGGATTGATTCCCGTCTCGCAGAACAGTTTCCGTAATTCCAAGTCGCATGATATATACCACCTTTATAACGGGATGTTCCCGTGTTTCTTTTTTCCGCTTGTATTTATTGTTTTTGATTTAAGCGCGATTATATCTTCAAAAATTCGTTGGCGCAAATCGCACAATTCTATCAACTCATCAACAAAACCTTCTTTGAGAGCCACATCTGCGTTCATGAAATTCTTTTTATATTCTTCAAGCTTTTCTTTTAGCAAGGCTTGTTTTTCTTCCGTGTCACTTACTTTCGAAAGTTCTTCTTTGTAATAAATCGGTACGGCACCCTGCGCACCCATAACGGCGATTTGCGCGGTTGGAAGAGCATAGACATAATCCGCGCCCAGATGCTTGCTGCCCATTGCGATATATGCCCCACCGTATGCTTTACGGAGAACTGCCGTGATTTTCGGAACTGTGGATTCGGAATACGCAAAGAGCAGTTTTGCCCCATGGCGAATTATACCGCTGTGTTCCTGACCAATCCCCGGCAAATATCCGGGAGTGTCAACCAGCGTTACAATCGGAATATTGAAACAATCACAGAAACGGATGAATCTCGCGGCTTTATCGCTGGAATCTATAGTAATCGCTCCGCCCAACTCCAATGGCTGATTTGCGACAATCCCTACGGTAATACCAGAAACTTTAGCAAAACCGACAACAATGGATGCGGCAAAGGCATCCCATATTTCAAAAAAGCTGTTATCATCCGCAATGATATCGATAACCGATTTTAGGTCGTATGGTTTTTGCGGATCATTTGGCATGCAGTCGTCGCTTACATAGGATTTTTGAACAAATTTATTCTTTGTAATATTTTCGTCAAAGCAATTTGCCGGCAACATCTCAACTAAATTTCGCAAGGCTTTAAAAAGATCTTTCTCATTATGAAAAACGCGGTGAACGCACCCGGAAGTTTCGTTGTGTATGGTGGCTCCGCCCAATTCCTGGTTCGTGCAGATTTCGCCAGTAGCATTTTTAACGACTTCCGCTCCCGTTATAAACATATAACTGATGTGTTGCACCATAAAAGCAAAATCGGTTATAGCGGGTGAATAAGCCGCCGCACCGGCGCAGGGACCGACCGTGACAGAAAACTGTGGGATCAACCCTGAGGCAAGAGTATTCTGGTGCATCATATCCCCGCAACCGGCCAGGGCATTTATTCCTTCGTCTATCCTCGCGCCGCCCGAGTCGTATATGCCGATAACAGGACATTTAGTTTCGATTGCGATTTTAATAATTCTGGCAATTTTTTCGCCATGCCGTCTGCCTATTGTACCACCTTTTACAGTGAAATCCTGTGAATATATGTATACGGTTTTTCCCCTTATTTTCCCGCGCCCGGTTATCACACCGTCATAAGGGACAGCTTGTCCGTTTCCGCAGGAACAGTGGGAATAATCCGACATGGCTCTGCTGATTTCGCGAAATGTACCCTGATCAACAAGCATCTGTATCCGCTCTATCGCATGATATTTATTTTTACTGTGTTGTTTTTCTATTTTATACTTGTAAATAAGTACCATCTCCTCTTTCGTTGACATAACGTTTAATTTTGCCCAAAGCGGTTTTCTCAAAGTCTCTGGACACAATTTCAATTTGTTTTATATGTTTATACGGCGGCAGGGAAAGATTCAGTTTTTTTATCTGTGCTTTCAGAGCCAACTGTACGTCAGTTACGCCGATTTCCGCCGCGTGTTCAAGGTCGGGGAAAATTTTCGCGGTTAAAAGGGATTGACCGTTTTTTTCATCGCAGACTACAAAAACAGACTTCACCAGCGATTGCTTCTCCAATGGGACTTCCAGTTCCTCCGGGCATATGTTGTTGCCGTCGCCCAAGATGATCAGATTTTTTTTGCGCCCAGTAATAAAGAGATAGCCCTCATCATCAAAATAGCCCAAATCTCCGGTTTTGAAATATCCGTCCTCGAAAGCGGAAGCGGATGCTTTTTCATTTTTGTAATAGCCTTTCATTACGGCATCACCTTTGACGCAGATTTCGCCGTTAACGATTTTTATCTCGCAGCCGGAAATAGCCGTTCCGACACTTCCCAGTTTTATGGCATGTGGCGGATTTAACGACAAAACAGGTGAGCATTCCGTTATTCCATAGCCGTTTAAAAAGATTATACCAAGTTCCTCAAATCTCGTGACCATCTCCGGCTCCAAAAAAGCTCCGCCAGATATTATGATATTTAGTTTTCCGCCAAAGCCCGCAATAACACTTTTAAAAAGAACATGCCGAAGATCAATTTTAATTTTACGCAAAAAATTGCTTAGACGAATCATCTTTTTCAAAAGTCCATCTTTGTTGTTTTTGGACGCTTCTGACCAAATGCGTTTATACAAACCGTCCGCAATCATGGGAACCACAATCATCATCATAGGCTTAAAGCGTTTCATGTTTTCCGAAAACTGTTTTATACCGCCGCCCATAATCAAAGTCATTCCATAGTAAAGCTGAGTGAAAACGCTGGCGGTGAGACAAAACATATGGTGCGGCGGCAAAATCGGGATCTCCACACCTGTCGGATACATATCGTTTTTCATTGAAGCTATGCAGCCATTAACATCGGCGCAAATATTTTTGTGTGACAGCATTACAATTTTGCTGATGTCAGTGGTACCGGAGGTAAAAACCATCATGGCTGTTTTGTCCGGGTCTATATCCTGAAATTCAACGCCGCTGTCCTCGCGGTTCAGATACCCTCTCAAATTTTCGAAACCATCCAACTCGCCAAAGCTGATATACAGTGACAGCCCTGGCAGCAGCTTTTTAAGTTCTCTTGCTTTTTCTATACTTTTGCGATCTTTGGCATCAATCGCCAAAACTTTGATATCGGCATGTTTTGCCTGTTCCGCCAGATTCTCGGCACTATAATCTTTGTCGAGGGGAACCACGACGCCACCGGAAGACGTCACCCCGAAAAAAAGCGAAATCCACTCCCTGCTTATTTCCCCTATGATGGCCACATGCGCGCCGTTTAGCTTAGCAGAGGTAAGTCTGCTTGATATGTTTCGAATATCTGTCCAAAGCTGAGCATATGTCGTTTCAGTAATACCGCCGCCTTCATTGGATTTTATCGCAGTCAAATCTTTGTGCCACAGATAGAAGAAATTCGCCAACTGTGGGAATGTTTGAAAACGCCCAAGTCCTTTGTCATAGTTCCATTTTCTTTCCAAAAAATCACAACTCCGTTTCTTGTCTTTTTTCACAGACATAATCAACCACATCGGAAACAACCGTCATATATCTGAAATCATTCTCGTCCGCTTCAATATCAAATATTGCTTCGACTTTCAAACACATCTCCACAAGTTCATATGAGTTTAGCCCAAGATCGGTAAGCAAACCGCTCTCCCCGGTGATTGCGAGGTTTTGAAGGCCGTTTTCGGCTTTAAGATATTCTATTATTTGTTCCAATATCTCATTTTTCTCCATGATAAAAATACCCCTCTCGGCAGACCTTAAATACTGATGGTATTTTTTGTCTGACACTTTTTCTATTATTTTCGCAAGCTATAATCAAATTGACCTCATAAAAGACGCTGTTTATCCTTTTTAAGCAGTCTGAGCAACAAAAGCACACTAAACGCTTCTGGCATGAAGCCATTCTGAAAGGCGGGATTCCCTTTGATTTAGGGAACTGTCATCGTATTTGCCCAGAAGAATTTCACTTTCTATTTTACCGTCCAGCATGCATATAATCCGCTCGGCTCTGGCGGCGACCTTAACGTCATGGGTAACAATAAGTATACTGCCGCCTCTTTCCTTGTTTATCGAGATTAGGATATCCATTATTTCATTGCCGGCAATGGTATTCAGCGCAC
The DNA here is from genome assembly GCA_003517915.1 of Oscillospiraceae bacterium. GTDB lineage: Bacteria > Bacillota > Clostridia > Oscillospirales > Acutalibacteraceae > UBA8129. Next base: position 13,517 of record DOZQ01000271.1, read on the forward strand.
CCGTCGGCTCATCACCAAAAATCATTTTGGGGTTGTTGATAAGCGCCCGGCAAATCCCCGCTCTTTGGAGTTGTCCGCCGGAGACTTCGTTTATATCCCTTTTAGCCAAATCTTCTATTCCGGTTTTGCGCAGCAACCCCATGGCTCGGAATTTCACCGATTCCTTACTCTCACCGCCTTTTTGCAGTGCGGGAAGCATGACGTTATCCAAAACGGTTAGGTTTTTGATGAGGAAAATATTTTGAAAAATAAACCCCATATCCGAAAGTCTTATGGCGGCCAGACATGTATCCGCTTTCCCAGAAATTTCTTGACCGTCAAAAGTCACTCTTCCCGAATCCACGCTATCCATCCCACTGACACAGTAAAGCAAAGTAGATTTACCGCTACCACTGGGTCCCATTATTGCTGCGAATTCACCTTCTCGGACAGTGAGAGAAACATCCTTTAAAACCATTTGTCTGACCTTGCCATCACCATAGGATTTGTTTACGCCCAAAGTTTGTAGTATGTCCCTCATTTTTAGCACATCCTTTTTTAGTGATTAACAGTAAAGCTGCTGTCAGAACGTCTGCATACTGCTGCACAGACCGTTCCAATGAATATAAATAGGAAAAGCGGTATGGTTAAATATGTAATGATAGGGTTTGTTTCAAAACTCACCTTGGAGGCGCCCATCATTCCTGCCAAACCGCTGACAAGACCCTCGCCCAAAGTGTTTGATGCTATTGTCCCAATGATTATTCCCAACGCCAGCATCGTCAATATCCTCGCAAGATATTGCCTCTCTATGTCTTTCAGTGAAAAACCTACTGCTCTCATCGCTGCTATCTCCCGTCCGTCGGAAACTATCAGCATATAGGCAAACATGACGGTTATCACCGCCAAAACTATCGCCGCCAGAAACATCCCCAATATGGCGGCAGAAAATACCGCTTCCATAAATGCGCCAAGGTTTTGTGATTTATAGCTATCTGGTGAGTTTACCTTTATTGCCAAAAATTCAGAGCGGTATTCTGCAAGTTTGTCTTTTATTGATACGCCGTCCTTCAGCCCCAGATTTATAGTGAACCAAAGCGGCGTGCCTTCGGTCAATACCGATTCCATTTTGGCGGTTTTGCCTCCATTGGTTATATCCTGATAAATCCCGCTGACAGTCAGATTTTCCTCTGCCCCTTCACCAATTAGGGAAATGTGGTCGCCCACATTTTTTTTAAACTCATCTGAATTTGAAACCGAGAGCGCTATCTCCCCTTTCTCCGGGGCTTTGCCGCTGAGGTATGACAACGGGAAAATATTTTGATCCCCGGATTCAATATTTATCCCGGTGACGATACCGTCCACATCTGTGGTTTTGTAACGGCAGGTAGAAAGGCTCTGCAGCTTTTCCACATCGTCATCGCTTTTAGCGTAATCAAGCACCGCTGTCAGTATCTCATCGGTGTTTTGGGCATTGGGGATATCCAGCCTTATGTCCGATTTCCCGATCCCCATATAAGTGATAAAGTTTGGTGAATCAATGGTAGTGTAAAGATTATAGGGGGTAAGCATAATGAAAACACCAAGCACAAAGACTATTAGCAGCGTTGCGTATGTTTTACGCCTTATGGCCAAATCTCTGAATCCCAGATAAAAATTCATATTCCCGAAGCGACTGCTCAACGGCAAAAGTCTTGCGCGTGATTTCTTTTTGTCCCGCCCGTTTCCTGTCAAAGCTTTTACGGGAGTGATTTTCTTTAAAGCCCGCAGTACTGACATACAAAACAGGATGAAAAAGCCAAAAAGCAACATTGTCAAAAGCAAAGCAACAATAAACGAAAGCACCCCCGAACCACCGCCGCCAAAGTAAAGGTCAACTCCTCCGGACAAAATCCCGGCAACCACAGGTGAAAACACCAGTCCGGCCAGGCAGGCGGCGGCGCCCATAATCGCATACTTTGAGATATAAAGGCGGCGTATATTTTTATAGGGCATACCTATTGCCTTCATCACACCGATTTCTTCATAATCCTCCTGAATTGCGGCTATCATAGCAAAACGCAGGCACAAAAGAGATATTGCCACCAACAGCATACTTATCAGCAGTATGATGAGCGCTATCATGCCCTCGGAAAGTGCGTTCAGCATAACAAACGAGTTATAGTCTACCGAGGGACCCATGGAGGGCATTCCTTCGTCAGCGTAAATGTCTGAAATACGACTGACCGCATCGGGATCCTTTAATCTGAACCCTATCAGATATTCAGGCTCTGCTATTGATTCCAGCGCAATGTAATCGCTCTCGTTTATCAAAAACCGTTTTGATGTTATAAACGATGAATTCATTTGTGAATCTCTGATAAAAACCGAGACCATAAATTTTTTCGAAGTGTTGCCGCTTTTTATCTCAACTGTATCACCCAGCGTTAATCCCGACGTTTCCTTGTAATAAACTGGCACGCCGATTTCTCCTGCCGCCACCTTCGCCACTTCGTTGTTTAAATCCAGCAGGAAATCAAATTTCTCGTTTTGTGTCACAAATGAATTGTCCATGGAGTTCCCGGTTTGAGCTTCCAGAGGATCCCCCCAATAAATATTGCTTGAAGGAACATTCAGCATCTTTACGGCTTGGAAGCTTTCGAGCAAATCCGCGTGTTTCTCGGCAAAAACAGTAACCTCGCTTTTATTAAGTTCGCCAGAATGCATTTGTATGAGATGCGGAGTTTTGGCTTCCTCCGCCATTTTGCTTATCCCTGAAAACAGCGAAACGACAGTTTCCCCGCTAGCCGCTATCAATAGCGCTGATAGAAAGATAAACAAAAACACGCAAATCAGCACGCCTTTTTCTCGTTTAAAATATTTATTCAGCATAGTAAAAACCATGTGTTTTCTCCTTTCTCGGATAAACTGATGATAATGTCTTTATAGCAGCTACTTCTCGCCTGCTTATTCCACGTCCAGCCGCCGTACCGATTTGCTGGATATTATCAAGAGAGCGGTAAGAATCATTAGTGCACCGGAGATAGCGAAAAGCAGGCCTATGCCGCGCCCTTCACCTACACCGAAAACCTGCCCCAAGCTGCCGGCAAGTACGCCGCCCTCTTTTAGGAGCGGATTGAATACATAGTCCGCCAAGACCCCAGCTACGCAGTATGCGACTATATAACCCATCTGGGAAATCACCGAGATTATCCCCCATACGCGACCCTGCTTTTCGTTAGGCACAGTCCTGCGGATAAGGAAATCAGTTCCCGTATTTATCAGCGGAAGACTGGCGAAAAACATAAAGCCGAAGCCTGCTATAAGCCACTTGCTTTGACATACTCCCAGAAGCATAACAAACACACCCGCTGAAATCATAGACATGAATATTTTTGAAACATAACGCCTTTTAAGCGTCACAACACCGATGACAAGGCTGGTTACCAGCATACCTATAGCACCTATTGACTCTATCATCCCAAGTGTGGTTTCATCCGTGACCACAAGCAGCATAGGCTTAAACAAGGTTTGTAAAAATCCTACATAAAATGTCACTAAAGACATAATCAGCACCAGCGTCATGACGCCTTTCGATTCCAATATCGCCATAAAGCCGTCACGGATATCGTGCGAAATCTTTGTTTTTTCACCGTGACTTTTCAGCGTGAATTTCGGTAGGTTTTTTCGCACCGCCATTATGGTAATAACTGTAATAAATATTGTGCAGATGTCAATAATGAGAATCAGTTTTATGTCTGTAAAAGAGAGGATAATACCGGCTATTATTGGAGATAATAAATATTTTGACGAATCAGCGAGTTGAACCATGCCGCTTGCTTTGGTAAAATCTTTTTCCTCCACAAGGTCGGTTATGGTCGCTTTATATGTAGGTGCAAGTAGCGAAACAAAAATAGAATTTATCCCGACACAGAGATAGATCTGCCACGCCGGAGGGTCACCGATGAAAAGGAGTATGAGTAGTACAACCAGACCCACTGCGGACAAAGAATCTCCCAAAACCATTAGAAGCCGCCTGTCCATCCTATCAGCAAGCGCACCCGCAAATGGAGCCAACATTACTGAGGGCAAAAACGCGCACAGCGTGACTATTCCTACGCTGGTAGCAGTACCCGTCGTTTGAAACATATACACGCTGAGGCCGAAAGCTGTTATTCCGCTCCCGATTGAGGAAATCAACTCTCCCATCCAGATTACGAGGAACTTTTTATAAGATTTGATAGTGCTACTGTCCGTAATTGAAACTTCCATGTTTTCATCACACCATTTCTTTTGTCTTTGTTAAGTTTTTAACCAAATAGACTTGACCCTCAAATGGTAGAGCATTTTGACAAATCCAGAGCTACCATTTATCAACTTGCTCTAAAACTTCTAAAACTTGGCCACTAACCATTTCAAAAAAATCCTCGCGTCGGAAATTATCGACAGATCCGCAAACGCGAATATCGGCGCGTTTTTGTCGCTGTTTATTGCGATTACAAAATCTGCGTTTTTAACTCCCACCAAATGCTGACTGGCGCCTGAAACACCGAGTGCCACATATATTTGCGGAGAAATTGATTTGCCTGACTGTCCAACTTGTCTGCTTCGCGGCATGATTCCTTCGTCCACCAGACAACGTGTACAGGCTACCCCCGCGCCCAGTTTTTCAGCGGCGGCAAAAAGCGACTCCAGTGACTCACTGTCATTAACTCCGCGCCCAGCACAAAATATAACCCTGCTTTGAGATAAATCCACATCCCCGGGTTTTTGAACGGATATTTCCTCTATGATTTCATAAAAGCGGCCAGGAATTTCATTTTGATCAAATTTACCCACCTCACAGACCATAACTTGAGGGGAACCCCCTTTTTCTCTGCCACACGGCTTTGAGAAAAAAACACCGCGTTTGACGGTGGCCATTTTTATTTTTCCGGTTTTACCTTTAATCTTAGCAACTACCGAATCACTTAGAGCTGTTCTTGCAAAAACATATTCATCGGAATCGTCGAGATAAACGTCAATACAGTCTGCAGTGAGTCCGCAGTCCAAAATCACCGACAGCCGAGAGCTTATCTCCTTTCCGGCACCTTCATCCGAAAACAGTACACACTCCGGCACATCCACACGGATTTGCTGTGATAAAAAGCATATATAAGCGGTGAGGGGGTCTGCTGCCTGCCCCGACAGCAGCATTATCTTGTCAGCGCCGTGCAGATAAGCGTCCGCAACCGCTTCTTCAAAAGCATCGCCGCACATACTTATCAAAACTACCATACCATTTTTGGATTGTGCCAACTCAAACGCTTTTGACAAGAGTTCAAGGTTAACCGGTTCGTCAAGCCTTTTTGCCGGATTGCTGACAACATATATATTCCCCAAAAAACCATCTCCCTTTTTGCGTTTTTTTAGTTAAACATTGGAGTCTCGCAACAGGCTCAAAACCCGCTCGACTGCTTCCGACGGTAAAAGTTCGATTTTTTCTCCGGATTTTTTAATCAGATCGCCAGTGATATTCATTACTCTCGTGCGGGATCCTTTTATACCGCAAAACTCTTCGTCCGCAGAAATATCATGAGAGCTCAAAACGGTTATCCTTTTTGCTTTTGCCCTTTTCATTTCGAGAAGGCTGTATGTAGATTTTTTTGTAGTCATCCCGCTGAAAACTACAACTGTTGGAATGCCGACTTTCACAATCCTGTAACCGTTTGGGACGTTCACTTTCAGTGTCAGTGTTCTGTTACCGATTTCCCTCAGCTCTTCCACTCCCGAAACACATCTGTAACCTAGACGCTCTGCCACACCGAAAGGGGTTTGGCCGGTTTCACCATCCACCGCATATTGCCCCATAAATACCGCGTCCGCCCCGATTCTTACAGCGGCCTTTTCCAGTACATATGACGTAGCAACGGTGTCCGCGCCGGCAAACGCATTGTCACACAAAAGATATGCGGAATCCATCCCCGAAGCCAAAGCCTTGCGCAAAACACACTCCGACGCTGAGGATCCCATTGCCGCCACTATAAGTTCCATAGCCTGACAATTTTTAAAAGCAGAAAGATTCACAATAACTTTAGCGTCATAGGGATTTACGGAAAACTTTTCACCATCACATTCGTTTGCGTATAAAAGCTCTGTTTTGATGGGCTTTATAAAAGTCAAAATTTTCATTGTTACCACCAACTGTTAAAAATCACATGTATCTTAGAGCCTGTTGACACTACTTGATACGATGTCGCCTGCCCGCAGTGACGTTGTCAGCATTTAAGTGATATATGCATGAGCGATTTCCCAGTTGAGTGCCAATTCAAAAACAGAGGGCAGCATTTGACTATCTAATTTCATAATCCCACACCTGCGGTCGTCATTCTGTAAATGGTATTTTTTTGCATTTCATTCGTGCCGGAATATATACTGCAGGCAAGCGCGTCACGCAGCTCTCTTTCAATCTCATATTCCTGAGTATATCCGTAAGCGCCAAAAATTTGCATGGCGTCGCGGCAGGTTTTAATGTAATTTTCACTCACATAAAGTTTGAAAATTGAGGTCTCTAAAAAGGCAGTGCGGTTTTGATCCTTTAGCCATGCGATTTTATAAAGCATCAAACGCGACATTTCTATGGCACTTATCATCTCCGCAATTTTGTGGGACACCGCCTGATATTCTCNNCGCCTATCGCTTTCCCAAACTGTTTTCTGCCGCTGGCTTGGTCGAGACAAAGCTCCAAAATACGACGCATCGTACCTACGTGCGGCGCAAATTCGAAACAGCGTTCCCACTCTAATGCCCCGGTCATAATCGCGCCGCCACAGTTTATCCGCCCCAAAATATTACTTTTGGGAACCTTGCAGCCGTTTAAGATAAGCTCGCTGGTGGGGCAGGCTCTAAGTCCCATCTTTTCAATGTCAGAACCCGTAGAAACACCTTCCATACCGCGTTCAACTACAAATGCAGTGAATTTCTTTATCGGGGTTTCGCTTGTCACGGCAAACACAATAAAGGTGTCGGATATGGGGCCGTTGGATATAAACATTTTATTCCCTGACAGCATATAGTAATTTCCATCCTCAACGGCTTTTGTCGTCATGCTCATTGCATCACTGCCCGATTCCGCCTCTGTTATCGCTATGGAAGCTATACGTTTTCCGGAGGTCAAATCGGGGAGATATTTTTCTTTTAGCTCATTTGAGCCGTAAAGGTATATGAGGTTTTGCCCAACCCAAATGTGATTGTTTATCACGAAAATAAATCCGTTGTTTTTGCAGGCGTAACCCAAAGCTTCAAATGCGGCGGCTGCGGTAAGATAGCTTTCACCCAAACCCCCGTATTCTTCCCCTACCGTAATCCCCAAAAGCCCGAAATCAGAAACCGCTNNCCGCCCGCCACATCTCAGGGTTGAATTTTTCCAGATAGTCTCCGCCGTTTAAGTTTTCGCGGGCAAATGATATAATTTCCCTGCGGTATTCTTCCTGCTCTTTACTAAATGAAAATTCCATTCTATCCTTCCTCTATAGCAATATAATCAGGCAAAACGCGTAGTTTTGATGTGTCCGCTTTTAAAATAATACAATCGCCTTTTTTCCCATCCTCCCGAAAACCGCCAAATTTATAGCTTATGTACATTATGCGGTTTCTATCGCTTGGTACGAAACGGGCGAAAAGCTCCGCACCATTAGAAATCGCTTTGTTTACCAGATATGAAAGTATCACGCCGCCGACACCGCGTGATATAACACGGCAGGACATGAGCAAAAGTTTAAGTTCCCACCGTATCCCATCTTTTTCAATGAGCGCCAAACCTATTTTGCCGTATGTACCATATTTGTCATCAAGCTGCACTATCAAAACCTCGTAGGTTTGAGAGCCGATAAGCTCCCGCAGCTGTTCGTATGAATAAACGTCACCTGTGGAATTCAACTGATGCGTGCGGACGGTAAGTTCCTCGGCTCGTTTCAGATCGCCTTCCACTGCCAGGGATATTGTGAGTTTCATATCCAGAGTGCGCAGGAATTCATCCTTTGTGCCCACAAAGGAATCTTCAATTTTTCCGCGCTTAATATCATCCTGATAAAGCAGACGCCGCCTTGTGGAATCTTCGGTTATGAACCTTGGATTCATCTCGTCCATTTCCAAAAATCCGTCAAGATCCGCTGAGTTTATACACATCACATTAGGACACTCCCCGCCTACCTCCGCAAGTTCGAATTCCTGATCATCTACAAATGCAATCGCGTCTTGGGCAATGTTTATGAGCTTTGCTATTTCCTTGACACCCATGGATTTTGGGTTCCAGCTTATCTGCGGATATATAAATAAGTAGGAGAGCCCCATTTCATCCAGCTTCGACCATGCCTGATCAAAATCGTTTTTGCTGCACACTGACTGGAGTATGCCGCGCTCATCCAAACCACGCATTATATCTGGTACCTTTGGGCGAAGCTTTACGTCGTCACCCTCGGATAAAATGCCTCGCCAAACGGTTTCGTCTAAATCCCAAACCACGCATTTGATTTTTCTGCCTCTCATACAAAAGCACCCGCCTTTACTTTATTTTAACGCAAGCTTGTTTCCGATAAAATTTGTGACGGCGTTTATGCTTTGGAAATTTTCTATATCCAACTCATCATTGTCGATAACAATTCCAAACTCTTTTTCTATAAAGCTTACAAGCTGCATTGCAAAAAGTGAATTCACCAGACCCTTTTCAAAAAAATTGTCGTCATCCGATATTGTATCGATTTTAATATAATTTCCCAAAAAAGCACTNNACTTACTTTTTTCTTGGTGCTCATCATACTTCCTCCAATTTAAATCTAATATTGATAAAATCCTTTGCCGCTTTTGCGTCCATAAACCCCAGCCAGCGTCATCTTTTTAAGCAGCGGACAAACTCGAAATTTTGGATCTTGATAATTGTCGTACAAAACCTTCAGCGAATCCACGACCGTGTCAAGCCCTATCAAGTCGGCGGTTTCCAGCGGACCCATGCTATGCCCGAAACCTTTTTTGAAAATGGCGTCCACCTGTTTCGGAGTTGCTATGCCTTCATAAACCACATTGGCGGCTTCGTTCATGAATAAATGTGAAAGCCTGTTTGAAACAAAACCCGCACCGTCATTTATTACTTCGCATTCGATGTCCACTGATGATAGCAACGCCGTAAGCTTTGAAACTGTGTTTTTTGAGGTATGATAGCCCTTTATGACTTCGGCGAAATTTTTTGTGGAAGCGGGGTTCATAAAGTGTGAACCGATAACTCTATCTGCCCTGCCTGTAAATACGCCGATTTCCGTTATTGGAATGCAAGAGGTGTTGGAAATAAATATGCAGTAGGTATTTGCCGCCTTGTCCATTTGCCCGTAAACTTGTTTTTTGACATCCGCGTTTTCCACAACGTTCTCTATAATGAATTCTGTCTCTGACAAAGACCCTATCTCCCCGGAATATGAGATCCGTTCTAAAATTTCGGCTATGTCCAACTTAGCTCCGGTCATCCTCGCAAATCCCAGCCGCCTTTTGATGCCGATAGCGGCGGCTGTCAGGGCTTCTTGGCTGTTGTCAACCAAAATCACATGATACCCGTGTACAGCAAACCTTTCTGCGACTCCCCGTCCCATAACTCCCGCGCCTATTACTCCTATTGACATGAATTCATCCCCCTAATCTCTCAAGCTTATCGTACAGTGCGCCGCGTCTATCGCAAAGTGCCGGAAATTCTGCACGGTATGTTTTAATTTTTACGGAAAGATCATCAATTTCACAAAAAAATAATCCTTCACCATATTCGCACATCAGAACTTCCCCTTTTGGAGAAATCACCCGGCTGCCGCCCGCATATTCTGTCCCGCTTTGGCCGCCCACACAGTTTATTCCAGCGAAGTAACATTGATTTTCGATTGCACGTGCGTCCAAGAGGGTTTCGAAATGCTTAAGCCGCGCTTTGGGCCAGTTTGCGGGGATCAAAATAAGATCCGCGAATGGTGCCGCAATCGAAATCGGTCGGGGAAAACGTAGGTCGTAGCAGATAAACACACAGACACGTACGCCGGAAATTTCGCAAAATGAAAAGGAATCTCCGTGACGGTAATGCTTGTCCTCCCCAACGAAGGAAAAAGGATGCATTTTGACATAATCCAAAATAAGCTTGCCATTTTTGTCAGCGATAGAATAGTGGTTTTCAGAAATTCCGTCAATATTTTTGACCCATCCAAAACCTATCGCCAATCCATTTTTTCGAGCGGCAGCTGAAACCGCCTTAACTGTGTGCTCATCCGTTTCGCCTATTTCTCCGTTTTCCATACAAAAACCCGTGAAGCTCATTTCAGGAAAAAGGAGCACATCCGCCCCACGCAGGGCGGCAGAAGATGCGTAAACATCCATGGCAAGAAGGTTGGCGCTTTTATCCTTCCAAACAATATGAGTTTGGGCAATACCCAGCTTCAATATATCCCTCCTTTCCGGTTAAGCACTGAACATTGAAATCGCTGCTGCAATTTCCGCTTCATGACCGGATATAAACATATGTGACGCTTCTTTTATGGGGAGAATTTTTATTTCGCCAGACAAAAAGCTTTGCCATCTTACGAGTGCACTTACAGGTTCGATGACGTCCTTCTCCCCCCAAATGAGGAGTGTCTTCACTGGGATTTTGCTCCACTGCTCTTTTGCGGCGCTTTCCAAAATTCCATAATCGGCACGGAACAGCGGGAGCAGCATTTTCATCAGTTCCTTGTCCTCCAGCACTTGTGGCGGCATCGCGTCGTATGACATCATTATGTCTATCAATTCCCTATCCGGCATCGCGGAATATTTTTTATTCTGGAACTCCAGCGGGCAGCCGCAAGCAGAAAGCACAAGAGCGTCAGGAAGAGGAAAAAGCCCGTCCATATATATCCTATGGGCAACGCTATAGGCGATTATGCCGCCCATGCTGTGGCCGAAAAGAATGTACGTTTTGCCGCAAAGTTCCTTTATTTCGGCCAAGTAAATATCCGTGATCTCAACAATGTTTTTTGACGGCGGAAGCTTTGAACCCCAGTGTCCCGGAGGTTTCGCCGTAAAGACGTCAAAAGCAGTGAGATTTTTCGCAAGTTCCGCCAGCGAGTTCCCGTTGCCTCCGAGATAGGGAAAGCAGAATATGCATGGTTTCCCCGGATTTGCCAATGCATGTGTAAAAGCATCATCCTTCATAAAACAAGCCCCTTTATTCTATGCTTTTTAGTGATCCTATCATATCAATGTTTTGGATTTTTCTCCTCAACATCAGATTTGCGACGATTGCGAAAAGGAAGGTTAGAGCGACCGACAAAATCATCATTTCGGCTGAAACAGCAAATGGGAAATACATATTTTTACTCTCCGTCGCTGCCAGCACTTCTTTGAATATAAACGCGCCAAACATAAGTCCGGCTAAGATTCCCAAAAGTGTTACTATGAAATTCTCGATATAAATCAGGCTGTTGATTTCATTTTTGAAGTATCCCAAAACCTTTAGAGTGGCTATATCACGGCGGCGTTCAAATATATTTATTGACGATATGTTAAATATTACGGCAAGCGCCAGACATGCCGACATGAAAATCATGATGTAAACTATCAAATCCGTGGATTCTGAAAGCTGCTCCATTTGTTCGCGCATTTCCGCTTTTATGGTAACACTGTGTACCCAGTCGTTTTCCTCAATCTCGTCCGCCAATACATTGCGGTCGGCTGCATCATTTAAGGTTAGGCAAAGACCATTGGCATACAAGTCTATCCCAGCCTGCTTAATATACGTATAAGAAGCGTATATGTCCTGTGAGATGTACATGTCGGAAATCGAGGCGACCATGACGTCAATGCTTTTATTCCCATAAAGCTCGGAGTCAACCCTTGCCTCAAGTTTATCTCCCTTTTTTATTCCGTTGGCTTCCGCCAGCTTGTGAGGAACTACTATTCCGTCGTCTGGCAGTAAGATTTGCCCGCCGTCATGGGATATCAACCGTACTGATTCGTTATTGGAATTCAGCACATAAAGAGAGGCGCGTATGCCGTCATTCTTTTGAATTGTAACGCCTACCAACGAGATTTCGTCTACATGCTTTACGCTGTTGTCGGTATAGTTTTTTTCCCCTCTTTCAAAAGGAGCCGCAAAATTTACAAGCAGGTCATACTTTTGGATTTCCTCGAACTGTGACTTTATGCAGTTCTGTGTCACCTCGCGCAGTCCAAAGCCGCACAGGAGCAATCCTACACATCCGATAACCCCTATTGAGGACAGCAAGACACGCCCTTTATTCATTGAAATGTTTCGCAACGTAATTTTTGTTCTAAACGGCAGTTTTGCCCAAAGCCCCGGCACACGCTCAATAAGCCCGTACTTTACTTTTTTCGGCGGACTGGGACGCATACACTCCGCCGGTACAATGGAGAGACTCTTTCTTATGGAAACAAAGCACGCTGCTATACCGAACAAAAGCAGGAATAAAACGGAGGCAAGGGCAAAGGCAGGCCACCCCATAACCTTCATTTCGGGAAGAGTGTAGAGAGACGAGTAGGTGTCAAAGAACAGTCCCGGTATGGCCAGAATTCCCACAACATTGCCAATAATTCCACCTATAATGCACTCAATTACGGAATAAACTATGTAATGCATACGTATGACAGACTTAGAAACTCCCAGCGCCTTCATTATTCCGATTTGGCCGCGTTCATTTTGTACCATGCGCGACATGCTTATGAATATTATGACCGCCGCCACAAGAAAAAACACATAAGGTAAAATCTTAGACATAGAACCAACGGTGTCTATGTCGCTTTGTATTTTTACATAACTGCTTTGATCCTCTTTAAGCACCGTTTCAACAAAGCCGTAGGCAGAATCCGTTTTGTGCTTCATGTCATAACCTATGTCATCGGCGGAAGCGCCGTCTGACATCTTTATCAGCAATTCGTTATAGATTTCATCCCCGGCGATGCTTATAACCGCAGATTTATCAATAAAGAGCAGACCATAACTTTTGTGGTCTGGAACTATTGATTTAGATGCGTCCTTGATGAGGTATGCGCTTTCCGCCGACTCCGCAAGTCCTGTTATTTTCAGTGACAACGTTTTGTCGTTCACAGAAATCTTTATTGCGTCTTCGAGCATCAGATTGTTTTCCAAGGCGTATGAATTGCTTATCAGGCATTCGTTTTCGCCTTTGGGGAAAACACCGTCTTTGAGGACAATCTTATTCAGCCTTTGTGCGTTCTCTATGGTTTTCAGCAAAAAACTCCCATCGGCGTCTTTCCTGTCGGCAGACACCGAGAGGCGCGGAACGACAGCCTCAATTCCCTCAAAGTCCTCTATTTTTTTTATGCCATCCATGTCTATCCCTTGGAAGACGGCAGTCATATCCGCCAAATTGCTTTCGGCATAATACTCATTCACAGCTTCGGAAAGTCCTCCCGAAACCACACCCATTCCGGTAAGCAGCATAACTCCCAGCGCTGAAACAACAACAACGGCGATAAACTGAACTAAGGTTTTTTTGATATCTACAAGTGTTTTTTTCAGAAGCTTTGTAATCACCATTCAATCTCCTCAACCGTTTTTTTCTTTGAGTTTTTGGTAGCGCTTTCAATTTCGCCGCTCCTCATGCGAATAACCCTGTCTCCCAAGTCAGCGAAAGCCGAGTTGTGAGTTATGATTACCACCGTCTTCTTATACTTTTTATTTACCTCGGATAAGAGCTTCAAAACCTGTTTGCCAGTTTCATAATCCAAAGCGCCGGTAGGTTCATCGCAAAGCAGCAGAAGCGGATTTTTGGCCACCGCCCGCGCTATTGCGACACGCTGCTGTTCGCCGCCCGAAAGCTGCGATGGAAAATTGCGCAGTCTTTCGGAAAGCCCCACCTGTGCCAAGACCTCCGAAGCGTCCAGATGATCGGCTTTGAAATCGGCGGCAAACTCGACATTTTCCTTTGCAGTAAGGTTCATGACAAGGTTATAGAACTGGAATATGAAACCAATTTTTTCGCGCCTATAAGCCGTCATCTTTCGTTCACTGTATTTATTGATAGCCTCTTTTTCGACTATGATTTCGCCTTTAGTGACATAGTCCATGCCGCCCAAAAGATTCAGTACAGTGCTTTTTCCAGCTCCACTCGCCCCTAAAATCACAGCCAGTTCGCCCTCATTGATGTAAAAGCTTGCGTTCTTGACGGCATCGATGCTCACTTCCCCCATCCTGTAAATTTTGCTCACATTACGTAATTCAATAATCTTACTCATTTAATTGTCGTTTGAGAATCCTCACTTGTTTTTCGGAATCCCCAAATACGCTCCTTTCGAAATGTTTTTTGCAAATTTATAGAATAGTTTTTATTGTCTATTGGGCAACGCACAATGCTCCCTGCCCTACTATCCAATAAACTCCGGGAAAGTTTGAAGTTCTGTCGAGATCTTTTCTTTTTTTACTAAATAATAGATAACGGCACAAGCCAGGGCAAAAAATATTATTTGCATAATTTGCACCTGCGGGTTAAAGAAGTAGAGGTTGATCTGACTACCCGTAGCCAAAAGCCAAAAGGTAAATATGTAAATCAGCAGATTACCTTTCGTAGCGTTAAAGACAAATGTTATAAAAACGGAAAACACAACTAGCTGCGTTACATAAAATGGGTAAAGAGTAGCCGTTTCAAAAGAGTCAACTACATAACCTGGCAGCACAAACAATCCGAATATCAGTCCTGTCAAAGCGCCCGACTTTATAGCGATGGATATTTTACTGCCGCTTTTCATGCTTTTTTGGAAGTACGGCAAAAGGAAGCCGTACCAGCCGAAGGCTCCGCCTATAAGCCCTGTTTCCTCGTAAAGATTTCTCAGCGCTTTGGAAATACCTTCGGAAAAAGTTAACGTTTGCGTGGGTACACCGATGCCAAATAGCAAAGAACCGTAATGCATTGCGGCGTAAAAAATAATCGCCATCACCAACATCACAGGAAACCAGATTAAATTACGTTTACGGGGAATCAGCTTTTTTATAATTCCAAGCAAACCTTTTCCTTTCCCGACCAGAAAATAAATCAGCAGTCCGGAAATCGTGGGTGAATAAAGTATTGTTGCCACCAGTGGGTTACTAAGCTCCAGTTCTCCAAAAATGGGGACTAATACATCTTGAAACGCCATGAAGAGCAGTGCGCCGCCCCAGCAAAGCCCAAAGGTTACGCTTAAAAATATTATCAGATATTTCCTGTAAGATTTTTGTGCATTTTTCAAGTTTCATCGGCCTTTCTTTATTATATTTATATGGAAACGTATAATTATTAGAACTGGTACTCAAAAAGACTGAAAAAGCATGGGTAAAAATCTCTTATCAGTTTTGAGAATGCGTTCCTAACTCCAATTCAGTTCGTCATAGAGCGATTTTGTTTCTTTTAACGCTGTTCCAACTCTTTCCCTGAACCATTCCACATCATTGTCATTCAAACTAATGTTTGGGTAAATTCTGGAAATGCTCGAAATCAATATCCCGTTTGACGCCAGATTACTGTTCAGTGCCGCGTCAAGCATCATGATATTCGCTGTATACTCCGAAGGCGAAGACAGTACTTTTTCGCAGCAGTGATATGCGCCGCAAGAAGGCGGGCCTTGGGTAATCAGCGGCAACCCAACTTTTTCTGCTTCCTCCTCCAAAATGGTACGCATTTTCAATGCCATACCGTTCATCGCTTTATAAACCGCCCCGCCGTTCCGCGAAAGTATTTCGAGAGTCGCCTTAACGGCCGCTGTTCCCAGCGGATATCCGTTGAACGTCCCCGCGTGGACTACCTTCTTTTCCGTAAGCAACGACATGATTGCGCGTTTTCCCGCCAGAGCCGACACCGGCAGTCCACCGCCGGCAATAGCTTTCCCCAGCGTGGTCAAATCTGGGATGATACCAAACTCCGCCTGTGCTCCTCCAAGGTTCATACGAAATCCGGTAATTATTTCATCGAAAATCAACACGACATTATATTTACTGCAAAGCTCCCGCATTTTTTGCAAATAGCCTTCCGCGGGCATAACGCTTCCGCCATTGACGCAGACCGGCTCTGTTATAACAGTAGCAATCTCCCCGTGATGTTCATCCAAAAGCTGTTCCAGCGCCGCCGGATTATTCCACGGCAGAAGATAGCCTTGCGTCAAAGCGTCTTTGCCGCGCCCCAAAGTGCCCTTTGTGTCACCTTTATATTCGCATGGAATAAGAGGGCTGCTCTTTGTAGTTTTTCCTCCCATAATATTGTCCGCATTGCCGTGGTAATGATTTTCAAATCTTACGATTTTCTCTTTTCCCGTATAAGCCCTTGCAAGCCGTATGGCGTTTTGCACAATTTCCGTGCCAGACACACCGAAGCGTACCATTTCGGCACAGGGGACAAAGCGTGATATAAGTTCCAAAGCTTCCGCATCCAAATCACAGTGGCTAACAGACAGAGCACGATCAATCAGAGCCTTTAGTTCAGATAAATATTCTTTTTCTCCGTGTCCCAATATCATTGACCCAAACCTAGCGTATAGATCCAAATATTCTTTCCCGTCCATATCCCAAACTCGGCTATCCTTGGTTTTGACAAAATGCAACGGGCTTTCTTCCCACGGGATGTTAAAATTATAATGCACGCCGCCCGGCAAAATTTTTTTTACTCTCTTGCGGTATTCATTCATCATATTAAAATCATGAACCTTTCTTTAGGAACTAGGACTCCACCCACAATTACTGACAGTTACCCACTAAAAACTAAAAGTTCGAAGCGGTTCGCACCTTTTTTTGTGCCCTGCTAGCGGAGAAAATAAGATTTTCATCTCCTTCATATTTGCCTTCCCAATATAGGCATTCCTTCAAAGAGGGATTTTCATCTATCAGGTTTTTGCTTATGATGTTTGGACCTATGTCCACAAAAAAATCCAAGCCAAAACTGTGTCCGGCACCCTCCAGCGCCTGCGTCCACAGCACCGGGGAGGTGATCTGGTTCAACAGCGCCTCTTTTATCTGCACGGCGCTTGTCAACACGGATGCGGTAACCGTCGAAAAAACCGGGATTTTCAGATCGTTAAAGTGCAGGTTTTCAAGTTCCGACGCAATGGCTTCGCGAAGCGGTTCCATCAAGGGACTGTGGTAAGGAGCATCCATTTTCATGGGCATCATGCGGAAAGGAATATAGTGCCCGTTCCATTCGCTCACATATTCATCCAATTTTGAAAGCCCTTTTTTTGTTCCGGCTACTATGTATTGCCTCGGGGAGTTATACCCACTTATTGTCACATAGCCATAACCTACCGCAAGTTTGACCGCTTTTTCCAATTGTTCAGCGGTGACGTCCAAAACAATTCCTGCATGACCAAAACCCTTCTGCTGTGCCTCGTCCATGATTTCGCCGCGTCGTCTGGCAAAAAGCACGGCTTCCTCTATGCCAATTCCCCCGGCGACCACAAAGGCGGAAAGCTCCCCCAAACTGTGTCCAACCAAAACTTTAAAATTCCCAAGCGCCATATCCTTTAACGCGGAAAACAGTACATAGCTTGCCGTTAACACCAGCGGTTGCGCATTTTTTGATTTCGTCAGTTCTTTCATGATGCCTTTTTCCATCATTTCGCGTAAATCAATGCCCAGCACACTGCTGACCATTTTAAAGACTTCGGCTAATTTCGCATTTTCAGAAAGCAGCTTAGAGCACATCCCCGGATATTGGCTTCCCTGCCCCGGGAAAACTCCCGCGAAGTTTAAACTATTCGTCATCCTCATCTTCCTGTTCACTATTACTTAAATATTCGGCAAATTCAGATATGGTCTTATACTCAAAAAGCGCGACGGGGCTTATGTTAACATTCAGCGCCTTTCGCATTCTGTTAATAACCTTTAGAGCCTGCACGGAGGTAAGACCAAGCTTTAAGAAATTTGCATCCTCGTCTATGTCCCCCGGCTTGCACTCCAACATAAGCGCAATCTCGTTTTTAATAAAAACAATAATCTCTGATTCTTCCACAATACCGTCCTCCGTTTCATATTATTTTCGAATCTTCCTACTCTAACTGCNNAGCCAAAAGGTCTTTTTCTCAAAGGGATAACCGGGCAGACTTATCATATTCCCGGAATCTATGGGGTAAATCTTTTCCCAGTTAATATCTATGCCTTTCACATAAAGACACGCCGCCAGCTTACAGATTTCAAGCTCATCGCCGTAAGAACAAAAATCGACCTCTATAATCTCTCCTGTGAAACCATCTGGAGGAGATACGCCGTTTATGCAAACCGCAATGTCGGCTTTCTCCGTACACGCTGAAAGAGCACTTTCCGCTATCAACTCCTTCATCTGCGATATGTATATTGAGTCTTCACCGGCTATGGCAACCAGTGCCGTTTTTCCGGACTTGTGCTTTTGCCACAGCCCATCGAATACTATTCCCGAAAGATCCCCGCCGATGATTACCTCAGCACGTCTATAGGAGTGATTGCTCCTATAGTGTGCAAGAGTATACGCAACGTCACACAGAGAAACAAAACCGTTGCGAAGTTCCCCAAAATTCTTAATTCTTTCTTCCATTCTGTCCAGCGCAGCAGCTTCTTTTGCAGAAAACACAAGCACGCCAAAACCTGTTTTTTTTGCCTTGGATTTACGTTGTTTATATTCTCTCACGACAACATGTGCGTTTGCTCCGCCCAACCCAAAGGAAGAAACCCCGGCTACCCTAAACTTTCCTTCATCCGGCTCCCATGGTTCACGTTTGTTTACCAAATAAAAAGGAGTCTTTTCTATCCTGAGAGCCGGATTAATCGTGTGCGCGTGGAGACTGGCAGGAAGCGTCTTGTGTTTCATAGAAAGTAGTATTTTAGTAAGTCCCGCACTTCCTGCCGCCGTGAGAAGGTGTCCGATATTGGTTTTAACTGAGCCTATCCCGACCCTCAGCGCGGGATTTTGTTTTTTGTAAGGCTTAAAAAGCTTTGCCAATGTATTTATTTCTATCGGATCACCGATGACAGTTCCCGTGCCGTGGGCTTCTATGTATGAAACATCACTGGGCGCTAAGCCGGAGTTTCTGTAGGCTTCCTCCAAAACATTGAGCTGTCCTCTGGGGCTTGGCGCCATTATGCCAAGAGACGCGCCATCGTTATTTACCGCCGAACCCAAAATCGTTGCATAGATCCGCTTGCCGCGTTTTTCAGCCTTCGACAACTTTTCAAAATAATAGACCGCCGCTCCTTCGCCCAAAACACTTCCGTCCGCGTTTTTGTCAAAAGCGCGTGTACTTTTGTGCGGAGTCAGAATCCCAGCGTTCTTGGCAAGCATATGCACATCACGAATTTCCATACAGTTTACGCTACCAACAACAGCAGCCTCAATTTTCCCAAGCTTTATGTCCTCTGCCGCTCGATCAAGCGCGCTCAGAAAACCTGAACACGCAGTGTCAAGAGAAATGGAAGGGCCAGTGAAATTAAATTGATGCGAAATTCTAGAGGCGGTCATGTTTGCCAGAACCCCCAAAAGCGCGCCTGGGTGTACCTTTTCAATCGAGTTTTCACGCGCATATTTTACAACATTAATTACAAACGCACTGGTTACATTGGCGATATAAACCCCGATCTTTCTTGCTACCACGCCGCTCGTGTCCTCGCCGGCATCCTCAATAGCATCATAGGCGGTTTCCAGCAAAATTCTTTGCCGCACATCCATAAATAAAGCTTCTTCCTCAGATATCCCGAAAAAATCGTTGTCAAATTTTTCCACATCCGCCATTTCGCCCAAAAAGT
Source organism: Oscillospiraceae bacterium (assembly GCA_003517915.1). Taxonomy (GTDB): domain Bacteria; phylum Bacillota; class Clostridia; order Oscillospirales; family Acutalibacteraceae; genus UBA8129. The sequence goes on from DOZQ01000271.1 coordinate 33,225, forward strand.
CATTCCAATCCGGCGACTCGGAAAGCTTTTTTCTTTCATTACTAACCTTGCGTATACTGTCGCGCTCGTTTACAAGATTGTCCCAAAACTCCCACTGGTCGTGGGCATCCGGATATCTCACCGACAGGCCGGTTATGGCTATTCCCTCACCGGTCAGACTCATAAAGGCATGTCCCCCTTATCGTTTTCTCAGCCGCATTCATTCTTTTTATATTTATACCGCAGTGCAGAAAAACCTCAATATATAAATTTTCATCATCCCAGTTGACATTTATCATCCCCGCAGCAATCGGCAAATCATCTTCCGCCGGGGCAAAGCTTTGCTTTTCTTCACGCTTGATATATCCCTGGAAATTATAAAACAAAGCATGAGGTACATTTTCAAAATCAACCAATGCAGAAGAAAGTTGTTTACAGACCCGAGGTAACGCACCGCGCAAATTTTCATCATAAAGCATAGACAAAAAGTTAATCCCCTCGTTTTTGCACAGCGCTGCAAAAGTTTCTGCATTTTCATGTTCTCCCGCAAACATCGGTATAAGATCCAAAAACTCCCCAACACATCCGTAAAATTTTTTCCCACGGTACTCTCGTCCATAATCCACCAGCATAATCGGAATAAGGTCGATGTTCGCATAGTGTTGCAATAATTCCGCCGCCATCGTGAACGCGTATCTCCAAATATCTGCACCTACATCTTTCAGCGGAACCTCCAACATGTACTCATCTTTGTCAGTTTCGGAGATTCTCGATATTTCTGCGACCGCTGCTAAAAATTCGTCATTTAGTTTCGCCCAGTTTTTTAGGGAAAACTCCCTCATTATTTCTGATTCAGAAATCTCAAGACCTTCTAAAATTGTCGGCGCATAAGTATCATATGCTTGATATTCAATTTTTTCTGGCTGTGCCAAGAGCTTCGCCTCGACGCTTCCGCGTAAAATTTCTGCACTTATGCCGTCGAAAGCCGAATGGTCAAACCCCCAGATATATTTGAAGTTGTTCTCGCCGGTTTTCAGGCAGCAAAGGCGGTGCGGGAATTCATCGCAGAAATATTTGGAAAAAAGTTTTTCACACAGCCCCCGAACAATGTCCTCTGCGTTTTCGGCGGAATAACGGCTTATGTCGGCATATGCCACTGCATCGGAAATAAGCCCTTCACAACCGTCGGTATTATATTCGAGCCATTCGCCGCCTTCTCTGCTGCAGTGCAAAAGCTGGTGTTCCTTAATTATTTCGGCGAAACAGGCTGTCGATTCGCCAATGGCAGCGTTCTCGACCACCCCGATAAATCCGCTTGGAACAGAAGGCAGCACCGACTGAGCTTTTTGCACAGGTGAAACGGGGAAACGCTTTTTGATGGGGAGCATTGCCAGCAGCCTAGGCATCACGGTAGTTTTCGCCGCAAGCGCTGAAACAAGAGCATTTATCTGAGCATTTGTCAAAACTGTTTTGGGCTTATCCACACTTGTCGCTGTTTCAATATCCGTGCCGCCCATAGCTCCAAAGATTGGGAGCGACCCCAATCCCTCAGCCGTTGGATTTGTGAAAATATCGTTTATCCTGACCTCAATTCCTCTTTCCCTAAGATATTTTGCAACGGCAATCGCTTTGATTGATTGTCCGCCAAAGTCGAAGAAATTATCATCCATTTGTAAATCTTGCCGGGCGAGCGCACTTCTCATCGCCTCCAGAACGAGGGCGGCGCCATCTGATGCTTTTGGTGCAACCTTCCGTTCGCTTACAGGCTCACCGTCATCCATTGCCATAAGTACCTTCCGGTCAGCCTTTCCACTTGAGTTTAATGGTAAATCGTGGAGCTTTGTTATCCATGCCGGAATCATATAATCCGGCACGGATTTTTTCAGCTCGCGACGTACCTCGCTTTCTGTCAAACAGCTGTCGTCCGATAAATAATATGCGGAAATATACAAATCTCCCGCAGAATCGCTTTTTGCCAAAACCACGGCATTTTTAATCCCTTCTATATCTCGAATCTTCTGTTCGATTTCTCCAAGTTCTATCCTAAAACCCCGCAGCTTAATTTGAAAATCCGTCCTACCGATATAATCAAGGGTTCCGTCCGGGAGCATCTTCACTTTATCTCCTGTCCTGTAAACTCGTTTTCCTCCCTCAAAGGGCAACAAAAGAAATCTTTCATCGGTTAGAATATCGTTATTTAGATAACCAGCGGCAACACCGTCTCCGCCGATATACAGTTCCCCTGAAACTCCAGGCGGCAACAAAGCCCCTTCTTTATCCAGAACATATATACAGGTGTCAGCGACAGGTTTTCCTATGGTTACCGTATCGCCTGCGGGCAACTCGTTTATCACACCACACACGGCAAAGACTGTGGTTTCGGTCGGTCCATATCCATTGATAAGCTTACCCGCCCCCAAAGCTTCAAACGCCTGCCGCACATGCCGGGCGGAAGCGGCTTCACCCCCGAAAACGATGTGCCTAACATTTTTGAGTGAATCGATGTCCCAATCCACAAGCATATTGAAAAGTGAGGCTGTGACAAAAAATACAGAAATGGACTCATTTTTTATAAACTCCGTCAGTTCAGCGACCTCGATAATCGTTTCCTTTGGTGCGATAGTAAGGCACGCACCGTTCAGCAAAGCTCCGAATATATCAAAAACACTGCCATCAAAGGCATAGTTTGACAGCTGCATAATCACATCGTCCGGGTAAATTTCGATATACCCGGCATCGTTAACCACGCGCGGAACATTGCGGTGTCGTATCATTACTCCCTTTGGATCGCCTGTGGAACCGGAAGTATATATGATGTAACAAATATCATCAGGAGAAATTTCCGGCTGTATGAATTCTTCGGAATATCCGTTACCGTCCGCCGAAACAAACTCCGTCTCAAATGTCATGTCCGCATATTTTTTTTCGGCGATGACGGCGGCCGCACCGCTGTCACGCAGCATATATTCTATTCGGGAAGCCGGGAAATTCGGGTCGATAGGCACATATGCCGCCCCCAGCTTCAGTACAGCAATAATCGCTGTAATCTGTTCTATCCCCCTGTCAAGGAGCAACGCGATATACGCGCCTTTTCCCGCCTTCTCGGCAAGCTTGTTTGCCAGCCGGTCAGAGGCTTTGTCCAGCTCGGAATACGAAAGATTTTTGCCTTTAAAGCGTATTGCGGTATTCTCGGGATAAAGCCTTACAGTTTCCCGGAACAAATCTATGATGCTGACCTTCCCCTTGTGCCGTGAAGTGTGCCCCCTCCGGAAACTTTCCAACAAAAGCTTTTCCCTTTCTGTTGACAGAGATATTTCTCCTATGCAGCCGTCAAAGCAGATGACTTCATTGACAACGTGAACCAGCCGCTTCAACATAGCATCGGCGGTTTCCCTCTTGAAAAGCTTTGCAGCATATTCCAGTGACAGCCAGAAATTCCCGTTTTCCTCCTCAACGGTGAAATTCAGATCGTATTTGGTATCAGTTTCGCCAAATGTATAAGGTGTTAGCATAAGACCCTCTATGCTGAAATCCTCCGTGCCCATATTCACATAATTGAACATAACATCAAAAAGAGGATTTCTGGAAAGATCCTTGCGCACATCCAAAACATCCATCAGCATTTCAAACTGGCATTCCTGATTGTCGTAAACCACCGCCATCTTTTTCTTTAGTGCCGTGAGATATTCGGCGACAGTAAGGTTCCTGTCAAGCCTGAAAAGTAGCGGAAGGGTGTTGACAAACATACCGACAACGCTTTGCAATTCATCTCTGATGCGCCCCGCAAAGCCCGTGCCAACCACAACTTCATCCTGTCTCGAATATTTCCACAGCATTATATTCAGCGCCGCCAAAAAAATCATATAGGGGGTAGCTCCGTTTTCTTTGGCCAGATGGATAATCCCCTCAGAAATTCCCTTATCAAGCTCATATTCTGTTCTTCCGCCGTCGTAAGATTGCACAGCCGGGCGCGGGTAATCTGTATCAAGCTCCATCACTGGAATTCCATCGGCAAATTCGTTTTTCCAAAATTCTATTTGTGAGGCTATTGTACCGTCAGAAAGACGCCTGTTCTGCCATATCGAAAAGTCCTTGTACTGTATCACAGGCTCCGACAGTTTTTCCCCGGCGTAAAGCGCGGCAAACTCCTTCATTAAAATACCTATCGAGGTTTGGTCTGTAATTATGTGATGCATATCAACTGCAAGAACATACCTTTCCTCCGATATTTCCAAGAGCAATACTCTTGCAAGCGGTGCTTTTGACAAATCAAAGGGGCGCAAGAAATTTTCCATTTCCCGACTTATTTCTTTTTCAGAAATCTGTTTTACTTCAACTATCTGTTCAGCCTGTTCTCCGACAATTTGCACAACTTCTCCGTTTTCAAACTTAAAACAAGTTCTAAACGCGTCATGCCTTTCTGCGATCCGCTCAAATACGTCAGTCAACCGTTTTTTATTAAGATTGCCTTCAATCATATATGCTGAAGCAAGGTTATAAGCCGTGGAGCCGCTCAAAAATTCATTAACGGCATACATGCGCTTTTGCGCGGGAGAAAGCTCATAACTTGGCCGATAGGTAGCGGGAGTTATATTTGCTTCTTCTACCGAGCGCGTTAAACCAAACACTGTGTCAGAAAGTTCCGCCACAGAAGGTGCATCCAATATATTTTCAACGCCGAGCTTCACGCCAAGCCTTTGCCGCACTTTGTCGCATATAAGCAAAGCAGACAACGACTCCCCACCCAAATCAAAGAAGCTATCAGATTCCGAAACATTGCTGCCAAATGCTTCCGAAAAAATTTCTTTTATAATTGCAAAAACCATATTTTTATCGAATTTTACCGCTGATTTCTGCGGCAAGTTATTCGAAGCGGACAGATTCGCAGATAACGCGTCAATCGAAATATCCGCATGGTGATAAACCTTGTCAAACACATACGTTGGCAGAGAAACACGCGTCGCATTTTCCGACTGCAAGTATTCAAAGTTAATGTCAAAACCGTGCATCCACAAATTCCCTAAAACGGAAAGAATGTCTTTTGGGCTATCAATGGAGACACAGGCGTCACACCCTAAAGCTTCGCTACCGCCAACCCCTATCCCTATTACAAAGGTCGTATCCGGAAATTTGTCACCGGACACATAGTTGTCAGGCTTTTGCTCCTCCATCGCTTTTTCTATATCTGATCCGCTGCGGATCATGGCTATAGCATTTTCCGCAGCAACGGCACCCCGTGCCACCAGCGCCGCAACATTCCCTACGCCAAATCCTTTTACAAAGTCGAGCGGCACACCCGCCTTTTGAAGCAGTTTCGCTAAAGACAGCACAGAAATAAACCCTGCCAAGCGAGAATATTTATCGCTGCCGGCAACTGCTCCTTCTTTCAAAAGCGTACGCACTTTATAAGCTTCCTCATCTTTTAGCGTGCCTAAAAGATGCTCAGTGTGGGTACGATATTCCCGTACAAAAGGCAGCGCGGATTCTATTTTCGCGGCGGGAACTTCCCTGCCAAAGACGAAAGCGACACTATTTTTATTTTCCATACTGCTGTAGGTCAAAACAGCATTCGCAAGGTCTTTTCTGCTTTCTGCGGCAACCGTCAGTCTAAATGAGAATTTTGCCCTGCCTGCCAACGTTTTTGCTGCAGATGCGATACTGACAGACTTATTTTCTGTCAAATAGGCAATAACGCTTTGAGCGGTGTTTTCCAATGCACTCTTTGTTTTAGCGGAAAAAACCAACAGGGCAGGTGCTTCAGCGTTCTCAGTTCCCGAGATGGCTTCGTCTTTGGTCAGCACTATATGCGCATTAGTACCGCCTACGCCAAATGAGGAAACTCCTGCGGCAATACCACCAAAAGCCTTATGACTTTCTACAGGTAAATAGAATGGGCTGTTTTCAAAATCTATGCGCGGGTTGGGAGCGGTAAAGTTTACAAGCGGCGGTATAATTCTGTTTTTCACCACAAGCGTAGCCTTGATAAACCCGGCTACCCCTGCCGCCGCATCCAAATGTCCGATGTTAGCTTTGACCGATCCAAGAGCGCAGTAATTCTTTTTGTCAGATGCGAAGGCACGTTTCAGTGCGCTTACCTCTATAGGATCTCCCAACTCCGTGCCTGTGCCGTGGGCTTCAACATAAAACACAGACTCGGCCGGAATACCGCTTTGCAGCAGGGCATTTCTGACCGCATCCGCTTGGCTCGAAACGCTGGGGGCGGTGTATCCTACTTTATCCGAGCCATCATTGTTGATGGCACTGCCCTTTATGACGGCATAAATATTATCGCCGTCAATGACAGCCTGTTCATATGACTTTAACAGCACGATTCCGCAGCCATTCCCCGCGACCGTTCCCGTGGAGTTTTCAGAAAACGGACGACAGTGTCCGTCTTTAGAAAAAATCATGCCCTCTTGCCACAAATAGCCTTCCTTTTGCGGGAATGACAACCCGACCCCTCCCGCAAGAGCCATGTCGGATTCGCCCCTGCGGATTGATTCGACGGCGTGATGAATCGCGATTAGAGAAGTGGAACAGGCCGTCTGCACGTTGACGCTGGGTCCGCGCAGATTCAGCTTGTATGATATTTTCGTAGCAAGAAAATCTTTTTCATTAAAGGTAATAGTTTCAAAAGCGCTCAACCCATCGTTTTGCCGGCCGATAAATTTACTCATCCACATAACATTGGAGGAACTTCCCGCAAATAGCCCTATTTTGCCCTTGTATCCGAAAGGGTCATATCCTCCGTCATCCAAAGCCCCGTAGACACACTGGTGCAAAACACGCATTTGCGGATCCATCATATCAGATTCTTTGTTTGAGTAACCGAAAAAATCTCCGTCAAAAAACTCTGTGCCCTCCATAAGAGCCTTTCGTTTCACATAATCGTCGTAAGAATAAAGTTCCTCCGTGATTCCGGCGTTTTCAAGCTCCGAATCGGAAATGTCGATAACTGATTCACGCCCGGCAAGTATGTTTTCCCAAAACTCCGCGACATTCCCCGCACCGGGGAATTTGCAAGATATCCCGATTACGGCAATATCTTTTATTTCGGCGGACTGGCGGGCAGAATCCTCTTTGACTTCGTAATTGTCTGTTTCTCCGAGACTTACCGCCAAACTCTCAATAGTTGGGTTTTCAAAAAGCTGCATAAGCGGAATGGAACGTCCCAGCAGAGCGTTCAGTTTATTGTTAACCAGAATAAGTGAAAGTGAATTTCCGCCTACGTCAAAAAAGTTATCTTTTATGCCTATGTCGTCATTTTCCAAAATTTCCTTCCAAATTGCCAAAACCTCGCGGTGCAAACCACTTTTTGGACGGTTGACCTCACCGGTGTCGGTAACGGATTTTGGTTCGGGCAGAGAATTAAAATCGGGTTTCCCGCTTACCAGCGTCGGGAAAATATCTATCCTCATAAATTTAGCTGGAATCATATATTCCGGGAGTTGTCCTTTCAGGAATGTTTTCAGCATCTGTTCCGGCAACGAATGGTAGCAGGTGTAATACAACACCGCTTGATTGTCGCCGTTTTGATTTTCCCATATTTTCACTGCCGCTTGTTTCACGGCTTCGTGCTTCTCAGCTGCTTTTTCAATCTCTCTAATTTCCACTCTATAGCCGCGAATTTTGACTTGTCTGTCTATCCTGCCGGATATTTCTATTTCGCCGTCATATAGTATTCTCGCCTTGTCTCCGGTTCTATAAACCTTTACACTGTCAACATAAACAAAACGTTTTGCCGTCTCCTCTGCGTTTCCAATATAACCTCTGGCAAGCCCTTTACCTGATATACAAAGTTCCCCAAAAACACCCGCCGGCAAAACTGCCCCATTTGAATCCATAATATATACTTTGGTGTTGTCTATGGGAGAACCCACAGTAATAAGACTTTCTTTGCCGAATTTTTTGGCTGTGGACCACACGGTTGTCTCCGAAGGCCCGTACATATTGTAAATATCTGCACACGATTTCCCCCGCAGCAGTTCCAGCAGTCTCAGCGGGTAATTTTCCCCGCCTGAAAGGATGCATTTCAGCACCCCTAAGGCCTCTGAAAAACTGGGATGTTCCGCAAATACCTTTATTCTGGAAACCGTACTGAGTATGTGCGTGACACCATGCTCCACAATCTTTGCTCCCGCCAGTGCCGGATCAAGCGACTCCTGTTTGTTCGCGAGATAAACTGAAGCCCCTATACAAAGCGGAGCCAGTGATTCAAACACAAATATATCAAACGAAGGTGTGGTAACGGAAATTATTCTGTCGTCACCATATTTGAATAGTCCGCGGTGTTCTAAATCATGTATGAAATTAACCACCGCGTGATGTTCAATCATCACACCCTTTGGCTTGCCTGTCGATCCGGAAGTAAAAATTATATAAGCTAATCTGTTCGCCCCCGAAATGTCCGGCAAATTTTCATTGTTTTCTTCAACGGAAATTTCGATTGCCGGATTCAGGACTTTATGGCCTTTCAGCGGCAAACCGGTTTCTTCTCCCCACAAAAGGACAAGCGCCGCTCCGCTTTGCTCCAGCATATATTTTATCCTGTCTGTCGGGAGCTCCGGGTCAATCGGCATATATGCTCCGCCGGCTTTTAAAACTGCCAGCATGGAAATAAACAGGTATTCGTCCTTTTCAGTTATGATTGCCGCTATTCCCTCTCGTACGAGTCCGTGATTTACAAGCCGATTCGCAAGCCTGTTGGCAAGGTTGTTTATTTCCCTATATGAAAACTTCCTGCCATCCGAAATCACAAGTGCGATTCTCTCAGGGTGACTCTCGACTTCCTTCTCAAAAAGTTTTTGTATGGATTCGGATTCGTCAAAAATCGCGTCTGTGTTGTTTACATTATTGTCAAACCAAAGCTTCTCATGCGGCGTTAATAAACTTATTTTACCGATTGGTACATCCGGGTTATCACATACCGCCGTCAATACCTCGGCAAAATGTTCCGTCAGTTTCACCGCCGTAGTTTCGCTGTAAAGAGAAGCCGCATAATCCAGAAAGCCATCAATCAGACCGTCTTCCCCCTGCCGAAGAGTCATTACTAAATCATAAGCAGAGGTCTTTAGATCAAAGTCATATGCCTCCGTCTTTATTCCCTCTATATCCAGATTATAAAGCTTCATGTTTTGGAAATCAAAACACACGTCAAAAAGCGCATTCCTGTTAAGTTCGCGTTCAAGGTTCAGCGCATCCACTATATCGCTGAACTGATAATTTTGATTTGCGAATGCCGACAAAACATTTTCCCTGACTTCTGACAAGAAATCAGAAAACTTTTTATCAGATGAAGGGAATGCCCGCATTGCCAACATATTAATGAACATACCCGCCATCTCCGACAACTCGCCTAATCCACGCCCTGCGGTCGGCGTGCCGACTATAATATCCTCCTGCCCGGAAAGACGGGCGAGGGTTACAAACCATACAGACAACAGCGCCATATAAAGCGTAATCTCGTTTGCCTTTGACAAAAGTTTCGTCTTTTCCGATAGGTCTGTACCCAAAAGAAAGTGCAGTCTGCCACCGTCAAAATCTTTTACTTTTGGTCTGCTGAAATCCGAAGGCAAATTGAGAACAGGGATGTTCCCGTCTAAAGCTTTTAGCCAATATTCCTTTTCTTTTTTCGCATTCGCGGAAAGCATCCATTTATTTTGCCATACAGCATAATCTTTGTATTGCAGTTCAGGTTTAGGCATTTCTCCGGTGTATAACAGGCTGAAATCTCTTGTCAAAATTTCCACGCTTGTACCGTCGGCGATTATGTGATGGACATCGAAAAGCAGCACCATCCTCCCGTCTCCGCAGTCCGCGAGGCCTGCCCGAAACAGCCCGCCTTTGCCCAAATCAAAAGGGTAAACAAAATTCATAATCATTTTGTCCAAATCGTCATTGTTTTTTATCTTTGCGGAAATATATTTGATCTCCGACGGCATGTCCTCTTTTATAACCTGAACCGGCTGGCCGTTCCTTATCTCAAAAAATGTGCGCAGTATTTCATGGCGCTGCACCAGCTTCCGCAAAGCATTCTCAGCCTTCACCCTATCGAGTTTTCCGTAAAGCACGGTAGCAGAAGGCAGGTTATATGCGACACTTTTCGGGTCAAGCATAAACAACGCGTACATACGCTTTTGCGGAGACGACAGCGGATAATATTCTGCGGAGGTAGCTTTCTTTATGACGCTGCCGCTTTCCGCAATAAATTTGTTTTTCTCAATATATTTAGCAAGCGCGCCGGGACTGCGGTGGTCGAAAATCGCAGACACGTCTATCTTTATTCCCAAGAGCTTTTTGAGCGCAGACGCCAAACTGACGCCAACCAAAGAGTCGCCACCCAAGGTGTAAAAGTCTGCATCGCCATCTATGCTTTCAAAACCGAATACAGATTTATATGCAGCAAGAACTATTTCTAGGATATCTCCCTCTGCCCGGATCTCTGTTTCCGTAATTTCCTCTTCCCATGTTTCTTCTGACAAAAAAGTCCCTTCGATCTTTTGCGGAGAAAATTTTATTGGGAACGGTATTTTATCATAGACATAACCGGGAAGCGAGATGCTTTTCCCTTGTTCGGAAAAAGCGTCCCAATTTACCTTTCCACCGGCACACCAAATAGCGCCAAAACTTTCGATGCAATAGCTTTCGTCTGATAAATTCTCTTTTGGATGACGCAACATATTAATGAATTTTTGTGATTCCTTTTTGGCAAGGTGCTTTTTGGCAAATGAGACGGCGCTTCTTCCCGGTCCAAGCTCAATAAATATACCCTGCTCCTGTTGCAGAAAAAGTTCAAGACCTTTTTCAAACTCCACAGGTGAAGTAATATGGCGCGCCCAATATTCCGGACTTGTCGCATCCTCGTCCCTGAGCCACGTACCGGACACGTTAGAAATTATGGGATATTTCGGCGTAGCGAAATTATATCCCTTTAAGAACTCTTCAAACTCTTCTGCGGCTTTCCGCATCATTGGCGTGTGGAAAGCATGAGAGGTTTTTAGCTTGGTGAATTTTATATTTCTGCTGGAGAGGATTCTTTCAAGACTGGCGACAGATGCGGCGTCTCCTCCCGCAACGCAGTTGTTTGTTGTGTTTCTCAGTGAAATATGCGTTCCCTCAGGAAGCAACGTGGAAATTCCACCCGCGTCCGAAGCGACAGCCAACATAACACCGGGCGGTTGCCGCCACATGAGTTTCCCGCGTTCCATGACAATATTGACAGCGTCAGGAAGTTCCCACACACCTGCGACAGCAGCGGCAGAAAGTTCCCCTATGCTGTGACCTATCATAGCTTTTGGCACTACTCCGAAATCAATAAGGGTTTTCGCAAAAGCATACTCTACGGCAAAAAGGGCAATTTGTGTATAAAGCGTAAGGTTTATTTTTTCGGAATCGGAATTGCCAAAAATGACGTTATAATATTCATCGCTTTTGCCGCCAAGGTACTTTAGCACTGTACGCACATACTCCGCGTATTTAAAGCCGAATTTGCTTCCTGATTCCAACAGTCCGCGGCTCATACCCTGATACTGACTGCCTTGCCCCGAAAACATGAAATAGACATTGCCGTGATCCATTGTCTCCGCCACGGGAGACGTCTCGATTTTTGAAATGTAAGCGGACGGATCTTTTGCGAAATCCTCCCCGATCCATATTGTTTTTCTGTATTTATATTCCATGCGTCCCGCCCAAAGTGTGTATGCCGCATCTGCGGGGTTAACCTCTGGGTTTTCTGCGAGATAATTGATCACAGACTTGGCGGTCTCGTCCAACGCCGTCACTGTTTTTGCCGAAAAAGCCAAAAGCCCTAAACCTCTTCCGGCTTCGCTGGGTACGCCGACATATTCCTCAAGCACCGCATGTGCGTTAGTTCCGCCTACTCCGAAGGAATTAATCCCCGCGCGGCGGGGCATACCTTCGTGCACAATCCATTTCCGACCCTCGTCTGAAACTACAAATGGGGTTTTTAAGAAATTGATTCTGGAGTTTGGAATCTTGTAATTAACCGTCGCAGGAATATATTTATTTTTAAGGCTCAAAGCGACTTTTATCAGTCCAACTACTCCTGCGGCTGTGTCAGTATGCCCTACGTTCCCCTTTACGCTGCCTAAAGCGCAAAATCCCGTTTTGTCGGTAGAAAAAGCTTCTGTCAAAGACTCTATCTCAATAGGGTCGCCCAGTTTCGTTCCTGTTCCGTGAGCTTCTATGTATGAAACGGTTTCGGGGTCGATTCCCGCCACTTTGTAGGCTTCGGTTATCACGGCTTTCTGCCCGTTTATGCTGGGGGCGGCAAATGCGGTCTTTTGGCTGCCATCATTGTTGATAGCCGAGCCCTTTATAACCGCATAAATATTGTCACTTTCACGCACCGCATCTTCCAGCCGTTTCAGGATAACAATTCCCATGCCGTTTGAAAATACCGTGCCGGCGGCTTTGTCGTCAAAAGGACGGCAATGCCCATCGGGCGAAAACATCATTCCGTCTTCATAAAGATATCCGCCCTCGTTTGGCAGTTCCACAGTGACGCCGCCCGCCGCCGCCATGTCGCATTCGCCCATGAGCAGGGATTGACAGGCGAGGTGAACCGTCACCAAAGTGGTGGAGCAGCCGGTTAGAGCCGACAACACAGGCCCTTTTATATCATATTTGTATGCAAGCCGCGTAGCTAAAAAATGATTTGTACTCATTGTAAAGGCCTGGTACTTATCACTGTAGGCCAGATCCCCGAAAATAGTGTTGCGATACCATTCAAAATCATCACTGCCGCCCAAAAATACACCCGTCCTACCATTTACCTTGTTCGGGAAGCATGACGCATCCTCAAAGGCATTGTAAAGCCCTTTGTAAAGCAGACGCAGCTGCGGGGAAGTCATTTTAATTTCTCCCGGGGAACAATCGAAAAATACCGGATCAAAATCCTCTATACCGCCGACCCTGCCTTTTGCTTTTATGTAATTCGGATTTTTCATCAGCTCTTCTGATATTCCCAGTGCAGAAAGTTCCTCATCGCTGTAAAAATGTATTGTCTCCAGTCCTTTTTTGAGCACATTCCAAAACTGTCCGATGTTTTCGATTTCTGGTAGCATAACTGACGCGCCGATTATCGCTATGTCGTCCCTGCCGATATTCCTTTTTGACTTGAAATATTCCGCCCTGTCTCTTATTCGGGCGTCTGAATCGCCTGAAACGAACCGCGCCATCTCCGCGACTGACGGATATTGAAAAAGTTTCGCTACAGGGAAATCCATACCGAGTTCAGCTTTGAGTTTGTTTGAAAGGCTTATCATTCCCAATGAATTTCCGCCTGATTCAAAAAAACCGGCGTTGGGGGCGATGTAATCTACAGACAAAACGTCCTTCCAGACCGCGGCTATTCTGCTTTCAAGTTCGGTCATGGAAGTGTCAGTTCTACGTTGCGGAGCTTTTCCCTCAAATGCCGCATATTCGGAAAGCTTTTTTCTGTCAAGCTTTCCGCTTGAAGTTTTAGGAAACTCGTAAAGTTTTTTGTAGTACGACGGAACCATATATACCGGCATCAGTTTTGACAAACCGTCCCGAAGCTCTTTAACGTCCAGTTCATCGTCAGAGGTGTAAAAAGCGCACAGCATTTCCTTGTCAGGCTTAAGTACAACTGCTGACTGGATTACACCTGGCAGAGATGACAGCACGTTTTCTATTTCTCCAAGCTCCAGCCGTATACCACCTATTTTTATTTGGAAATCTATCCTACCCAAAAACTCAGCAGTTCCATCGAGCAGTAGCCTGCACAAATCTCCTGTGCGGTACATCTTTTTAAAGCAGGGCAAATCCTCTGCGGGGTTGTAAAACGGATTGTCAACAAAGACCTCTGCGTTAAGCTCCGGGCGGTTGAGATAGCCGACAGCCAATCCTTCGCTACTCAGACAAAGTTCTCCTGGGATTCCTTCTGGGCAAAGTTTCCCGTCTTTCCCTACAACATACCATCTGGTCAGGTTTAGGGGTCTGCCTATGGTAATTTTTTGACCGGGTTTTAGCGTGCAATGTGAAGCCCATATACTGCATTCCGTTGGTCCATAAACGTTTTCAAGCGATGCCGCGACAGGCATCGCATAATATCTTTTTACAGTATCCTCAGAAATTGATTCGCCGCCGGTAAACACCCATTTCAGTGACGCGAGTTTTTCCACCCACCCACCTTTGTCGGCGGCTTCTGCAAACAACCCCAGCATAGAGGGGACAAAATTCACATGCGTCACATTATATTCCGCAATGGTTTTTGCTATTTCATAGGGATCTTTTTCACCATTTTTTCTCAAAACACAGAGTGCACCGCCGCTCCCCATAAACCAACCGTATAGTTCGGTTCCCGAAACGTCAAAAGAGAAGGGAGTCTTTAGCAGATAGACATCACCTGCTTTTAGCGGAAAACGCCGCTCCAAATCCAAAAGTGTATTAACAACGCTTCTATGTCGAATCATCACACCTTTTGGTACACCTGTAGAGCCCGAGGTATATTCCACATAGGCAAGGGCTTCGGGATCATAGCTAATTTCTAGAGGGCTTCCGTTGCCGTCCATAAGTTCGTCGGCATACAGCACACTTATCCCCGGCAAACCCCAAGCCAAATTCCTGTCAGTTATAACCAAGTCCACTGATGCGTCCTCTGTAATAAATCTTTTCCTTGCTTCGGGGTAATGCGGGTCTATGGGTGTGTAAGCCTTGCCCGCTTTGAGTATGCCGAAAAGCGCCACAATATAATCAGTGCAGCGTTCCATATGTATACCGACGATTTCACCTTTCATACCTGTCGTCAAAATTTTTCTTGCCGCCACGTTGCTTTTCCTGTCCAGCTCCTCATATGTGATTGTTATGCCCTGCGCATAAATCGCCACATTCTTCGGATATTCGGAAACCTTTTTTTTAAAAATATCCATAAGCGTAGTGGGCGTATATTTAAAAAAATGAGTACGATTTACCTCTTTAACAAGCTTTTCCTTTTCTCCATCCAAAATCAACGATATATTTTCCAGCCTGATGGATATGTCGGCAGTAACTGTTTCCAGCAGCCGCAGAAACCTGTGACCCATAGTGTCAACGGAAGACTCACTGAATAATTCAGGGCTGTATTGAAGTTGTAGCAAGGTTTCACCGGGCAGTTTGTTCAGTGCCGCCATTAGGATTCCCGCAAATGGAACGCTGTCTGTTTCAAACAATTTACCGGAAAGTGCTCCTGTGTTTTGCTCCGACTCGTAAACGTCATATACAAAAGATATGTCAAAAACTCCGGCGGCTCCCGGCGGCGGTATGAGTCCATTGTCTCTTGCGATAATATTATTGGGACATCCGATATTTTTATATGCTTCGATAAGCCCTTTCGACGTTGCCCTCAGCAAATCTGCAAAGGAAGTTTCCGAGTTTAAGCTAAAGCGCAGAGGATACATATAAACAAAACAGCCGATGGCCTCCTCGAGTTCTAGATCCGGCCTATGGGAAAGAGGAGACGAAAAGGCAAAATCATCTTCACCAGTATATTTATATAAAAGAGCGGCAAAGCAGGCAAGAAGGTACACGAATACTGTAACCTCTTTCTCCTTTGCCTCATCGCAAATCTTATCCATCAGATTTTCCGGAATGGAAAATCTGCGCACTCTTCCCAACAAGCCGCACTCCGTTCCATCACTTAGAAAATGTGGCACAGAAACACCGTTAAGGTTCTCTTTCCAATACCGTCGCTGCTTTTCATATTTGCCTTTCGCCAGTTTAATATTCTCTTTTTTAACAAATCTTAGAAAACCATCGTTCCTTTTAAGCTCAAAGCATTCCCCTGCAGAAATCGCATTATAGTACGCAAACAATTTATCCTTGAATATCCCAAGCGAAATTCCATCACAGATTATGTGGTGTAAAACTATTACAAGTATCTGCCGTTTTTCATCGCTCTCCATCAGCGCGACGCGCCAAAGGAGATCCGAATCTAAATCGAAGGTTTTCTCCAAATATTTTTCTACCATTTCTGTTAGTTTCGACGGCTTAACACCACAAAAGGAATCCACTTTCACACCGATTGTCTCGTCAAGAGCAAAATAAGGTTTTGCTTTACCATCTGTTTCTATATGCATACGAAGTACCGGCTGTTCCGCCGCAAGCAGTGTAAGCGCGTTTTCTAAACGCGGCAAAACAACCTCGGAGATCTCAATACTCACGGAAACATTATAGCTTGGGTCATCTTTCACGGAACAATCAAAATAAATCCCTTTTTGAATTTCTGAGAAGGGATAGCTTTCAAAGGACATATGCTCCGCCTCCTTTGTTTTTTATAAAAAGCCCCATCTACCTAAAGCATCCATACTTGGTGGATTGCAAACATTTCTTTTTCGATTTTTGTCAACGCCTAAGCGTTGATTAAACTTATTTTACAAGCCTGTTCAGCCACCAATAACCCAAACTCCCCCACATATAACGGACAGTACCGTTATAAACGCTTGATAAGCCAGATCCATGATAATATTACCTACTTCATATGGTAATATTTTTTTCGCTTTCAGCATCAAGGCAGTGTGTGACCACAGACCGCTTATTCCATACATATACATGACTACCATCGCGCCCAGCCAAAAAGTCCCGTGAAACCATATGCACATAATTCCCATAATGCCTAAACAAATTTGTGAAAAGCCGTATTTTACTTGAAACGGACCGCCCGGCCAACCGAGTTTCTTAGCTGTTTTGTCCGCTTTCGCAATATTTACGACAGCACCTATAATACCCACAAGTCCAAAAGTTACGACAAACTGATGAGTCAGTAAAATTTCGCAAATATGTGCAGGATCACCCCAACCTGTAAGCGCCAAATGCACTACTGCGGAAATAATAGCCACAATCCATAGCAACATAAAAAACACACAAACGCCCCCTTTTAACTGATTTTATTGGAAGTTAATCAAAATTGAAGTTGTGATGCATGGTATTAAAAGAATATTGGGAAATCTATAAATATTCCTTATTTTCTACTTACAGGCGATAATCAATTTTCTTGAAGCGCAGCATATAAGTACTCTAGCAAATAATTGTTTACTTAAATTTATTTCTGTAACGATTCTGCATAATATTAGTTTACTTTATGGAATCAATTGTAATTGAAAATATGGTGAAAATCAAGTTTTTTTGTAAAAAAATTTTTTATTTGAAATTATTAAGTATTTTGTATAGAATTTTTTGTAAAATAATTGTAATTTATCAAATTAACGGGTTGCCCTTAAGAAGTCTAAAAATCCGCATGAATACGGGAGAAAGTAAGGATTGTATAGTATAATATCTGTATAGAAAAGCGGCAAAATTGCCTAAAAACAGTACCGATATGGGGCGGAGCGGATGTATTGTAAAGAAGAGAACCCTGTATTATTTTGGACATATGGCAGGAATGGAGCTTAACCCGGAAAACAGATGGGTGAAGATGGCGCAAAAGGTTGACTGGGAGAAAATTGAGGATAAATACCTCGGATTGTATTGCGCCAACAACAAAACGCCGGCAAAGCCGATACGTCTGGCAATCTGTGCGCTACTGATCAGCAGCATTGAGGGTTTGCCGGATGAGCGGTTGGTGCTTCACATCCAAAAGAACCCATATATGCAATACTTCTGCGGAATGAAGAAATATACAAGAGAAATGCCTTTCACGCCATCGCTGATGGTGACATTTCGCAAGCGGTTTGATGCTAATGTCTTGAGGGAAATCAACGAAATGCTGTTTGCACCCGAGCGCGCCGACGATGATTCCAATGACGATGATGATCACCCGAACAGGGGAATATTGATAATGGACGCCATCTGTGCTCCGGCAAACATCACATATCCACAGTACATCAAATTGTGTGATTGATCCCACTAAAAGACCTAAGAGATAGTGGAAGCTATGCATAAGCGCGGCAACGGCGAGAAATCGAGGCTGGATAAACAAAGGGCGCGGCGCGAATATTTGAAGGTAGTAAAATCGAAAAAGCGCACGGGAAAAGTGTTGCTAAAAGCCATCAAGAAACAGCTCTC
>DOZQ01000271.1:51352-60941 GCA_003517915.1 Oscillospiraceae bacterium
CCAGCCGCATGTCCGTCCGATTGTTCGGGGCAAGGCTTCCGCCAAAACCGAGTTCGGCGCGAAAGTGGCGGCCAGCGTTATCGCAGGGTATGCCTTTGTGGACAAAATCTCTTGGGACGTGTACAACGAAAGCTCAGATTTGATCCCGACCATTGAGATATCCCGCCAAAAGTACGGCTGTTACCCCGAAACTGTGATGGTCGATAAAACCTACCGCAACCGCTGCAACATCAATTATTGCACACAGCGAGGAATCCGCATCAGCGGCCCACGGCTAGGCAGGCCGAAAAAGGATGAAGTCTGCGACAAGAAGCAGGCGTATTAATGAACAGATCGAATTCGAAAGGCGCTTAATCGTTTAAAAATAAAGCGTAAAAAAACCTATCTTTACAAGGAAATCGATGAAAGTATTCGACAAAAGTACGGGTACGAGCGCGTCTTGGTTGACGACCATGATGGATTATTCCAGCATAAAGGGCATAAAAATTGTGATGTATGGCGGAACAGTTTGGGCAAGTCAGGCCAGCGTCACATTTCCCGTGTAAATAGAAAGGAGCGATGTTTCGCTTAGAGAGCACGGTTTTCAATCCTTCGCAAAAGAAATCCACACATAGGACATTCCTGCCGCCGAATATCCTTTTTATGAGGTGATTTACATGCCAATTAAAGACTCAGAAAGATCAAGCCGCATTAATTTGTCCACATCCAAGGATGGCCGTCCTTTGATTAAAGTCCAAAAGCCGGATTGTCCTTATGGCGGCAAACGCGCGATGTATTATCCTTGGCCTCCGAGCGAACAGGGAAAAGCCGAGATGAGGCAGGGCGTTGTAGACGCTATAAATAATCTGAATTTTTATGCTCAAAAAACATGAATCTTGAAAAATACATTGAATTTTCCATCAATGATCATCACTTGAATCCATTGATTTTAGTCGGAGCAAAAGCTCCAAAAAGCTTTAGTTGTACGATTTTCTCGAATACTATAAGGTCAATCGCTATGATGCGAAGCCTCATAAGGGGCATGAAGAAATCCGCTTATTGAGCGGATTTACAGCGATAAGCAATGTTGCATTTTTCAAAAATTGGAATCCATCACATTTTACATAGCCGCCGAAGCTAAAAAGCAATCGGCGGCTTTTCTATATCCGCATATGCCAATAATAACAAATGCGCCCCTCATCCGTCTCGATTTTCTTACCCAATGTTTATGAATAACCTCAAAACGTATATAATCAGTCTATCAGTTTGAACCATTGAGCATTGTGGAGGTATGGTTATGGAATGTCTTTGTCAAATCGAAAAGATAAGGGCTGACTTCATCAAGAGCAAGAAGCTGCTTATCACCATTGGCGACGAGACGCGCCAGAATATTATTACGGTACTCATGGGCATTGGCTACGGCGGTCTGCGTGTCGGGGAGATCACCGCCAACACGCATCTGTCCCGCCCCGCCGTATCGCACCATATGCGGATATTGCTGGATTGCGGGCTGGTTACGGTGCATAAGCAAGGCACTAAGAATGATTACTCGCTGAATATAGGAGAGGAATTTGAATCGATGTATCGCTTAATCAGCCGCATTATGGATTTCAAGGCTACACAGGACGCGGGGTTGTTCGATAAAGCAATCGGGCATGTAGTTTAACAGAAGTTTAGAAATGATGCAAAATATAACGAGAATACAATGTGGTAATAAAAAATGTCCCAACCGGGGGAACTGCAAGCTGTGCAACTCAAACCACCATAAGGGGCTGCATACATACTGCAAGGCGGGTAAAACGGAGAGTTTCGTTAGACGGGTTTACGCAAAGCTGCAAGGCAATTAAAAAAGGAGTACCCATGTACGACATATATACGTCTTTAGCCGAACCGGTACGTCGCTTGCTGTAGCAATGATTATCTGTGATTCTTTGGGTGAAACTCTCAAAAAATTATGCTTCCTCTATTGCCGCGCTGGCTTTTACAATGGCTTTTTGTTGCTCTTGAGAGAGGCGTCTGATGAAGCTATACAGATTTTTTCGCAATAATTGTTCCTCCTCTCTCAAATCTATCATATCAATCTGTGGCATAAGAGGATACCTTTTCAAAAGTGCGGCTATTTCTGCGAGGTTCAATACAGATAGTACAGAGGCTGTTTCTCCTGTTGTCAAGTCAGCGTCAAGTAAAATATCTTCCAAATCGGCCAGTGAGTGTATATGCTGCTTGATAATTGCAATCTTATCCTGCGAAACACGACACTGCGCGATTTCATTTATAATCTTGCGGTATTGCTCGTCATCCATCTTTTCGCCATATGAAAAAATGATTTTAGGTTTGTTTTCGGGAAAATCGGGGGTAAAGAAAATTCGATCCAGCGTATGCTCGCGCGCCGCCGTTTCAATTTTGCCTGCGATAAGAGGTAGACTGTTTTGTATATACCTGGCAAGCCCACTTTGACACCGAAAACGGCAGGTAAGTTCTTTTGCAGCTTGGCGGATGGTTATAACAATCTCGCTATAGGGCATAATGGAGAAAATATGCCTTAGATACTCCTTTCCGGTATCGTTTATATCAAGCCTGCGTGTGTCCGTTCCGGCTATAGTACAGCCAAGCGCCGCAGTCAGCACAAGCTCGTAAATATTGATAAGCAGGCTCCGATAATCTTCCGCGTAACCGCATAGCAAATGATGAATATCCTCTGCGGAAAAATTGCGGCAAAACTCATTCTCAAAATACAGGGCGTTTACATAGGCGTTCATAAACTCAATTCCCTCAAATTTTGGAATCGGATTATATTCGGGATAATCTGCGGATATATGAATTTCCTGCGCCGCAAAATCGGCATAATACAGCTTAAAAAAGCCGTTGATACCATCCTCAATTGTCAAGCGATAAAACTCATTTTGTGTTTGGATAAGTTCTCCGAGCAATTTTTTGTGAACAGCTTTTGTGACCGAAACCAATTCATCAATCCGCTTGCGGCCTTTTTGATAGAGATCGTTTATAGACGCTTTCCGCAAAACCGCCGCAGCATAATCCGGGTCTTTGTAGGTCTTTAGCCAAAGCCCGATTGTAAACAGATTGGAATCCATAATACTCACGGCCTTTTCCACTCGAATGGAACTGCTGTCACCGCTATTGTAACGCTCCGTTTTATACGCCAAAAGGGTAAGACATTCATATTGCAGACGCTCTATATCATCATCGCCTAACAGATCTTTGCTGTGAGCCTGTGCAAGCAGGGACTTAAAATAGTTTTCCTCGCTCAGCTCAGCCCTTTCGATAACGCGAATTTTATCAAGCCCGTTATTCATCATCATCCCCCTCATCCTCGGTAAAACTATCCTCCGAATAATCGGCAGGAAGTCCAAAGCGTAAATTTTTAGCCAGCCTATACAATTCACGGTTTGATAACAAGTCGATGGAACCTTGACAAACACCGTCAAAAGCCGATTTCATAAATTTTATTAGGTCATCATCGCTGATGAGATCGAGTGTTTCATTTTTATAGTAATAAAATGTTTCAATTAGTTCATGCAGTGTCGCCGCGTAGTTTTGGGTGTAGAGATACGGGGAATCGCAAAACTCCTTTATGATTTTTTGAGTAGCACCGCCGCCAAATTCAATCCGCCCGTTATCCCGCAACGACAAGGAGCGTGTGTTTACCAATTCCACCGCTTGCTCCCGTGTCAGCGAAAGTCCGAATTGTTCGGTGTAATCGTTGCACTTGACGATTTCGCTAACAGCATGTTTTTGCATTAACCCGGATGCAAATGGAATAAGCTCAAAATTCAAAACATCACCTCTCACATACTTTATATACCCACGCCAAACCAATAACAAGACTTGAAATTTAGTCCTTTTTGTGGTAATATAAGCATAGAGAATTCAGAAATATTTTAGAGACCTGCCACATTTTTTGTGGCAGGTCTTTGTTATAGCCAACATCATAAAGAAGCAAGACATGATCTGAACATATTAATTGCTTCACGGGTTATATATGCCCGGAGTTCTTGCTCATTTTGGGTCAGACCTCTTCCCAAAAGATAATTCGATATTTCTCCCACAATATAGCAATGCGTATTATGCAAAACCCTCTTTACGGTATCTGCGTCAGGGGACTCCATGGGAAATTCTTTACATATATCGGATATATGTCCGGTTAATACCTTATTTGTCGCGTCCAGTACATCAATATCCCGCTGTGGACGCTCACCCTCAATATGTTCGTGCCAAGCAAGCCTAAACCAGCCTTTATTGTCCATATAGGTATCAACAAAAGCGCTAAAGAAATAATCAAGCCGCATTTCTGCGTTATTGGCGGCCTCTAATCTTTTCGTGAGCATTTCCATAAATCCCTCATGCAAAACGGCGTGTGTTTCCCAAAGCAAATCGCTGTACGCCGGGAAATAATTATATATATTGGTATGAGCGCAGCCTAATGTGCGTGCAATTTCACGCATATTAAGCCCGCGCAAATCGTTCTTGTTTTTCATCAGTTCAAGAGCCGTTTCAATAATTTGTTCTTTAGATATGTTTTTTTTCATAAGGCACCCCTTATATTTACATTACCAACGGTAATTACCTCCGGTAACATAATTATAATCCGTTTCTTTCCATATGTCAAGGGATGTTTTAGGTTTTCGGAATAAGGCGCTGTCTGAGTTACCTGTGTTATCGCATCCGGAGTGAACAAGTTATTATTAATTGTTTACTGAACAGAATATTATAATCGCCTNNTACTACCAATATCCAGTTTTCCATTTGGCAATCCGCCCTCCTTTCAAAGCCGGATTTCTCTGATAACCACATTCTATTGATATAACTTCGGGCCAATTTGTCCCGAAGTTATATCAAAGAAAAGAGCCGATAACCGTGATTGTTTCACGTATTATCAAGAATGTGCCTCTACTATTCTTTGTTTGCTGAACAGAATATTATAATCGCCTTATTGAAAAAATCTGCTAAATCTCCGTTGCCGAAGCGGTTGATAAATTCCTTGAAACGGTCATCAGTTGTATATAATTCTCCTAAATACATTAGCATCTGATTGTCGCATTGATAAAAGTTTTCGGAGATATATTCCTTCCATTGCCAGACGATACTTTGAAGTTCCTGTTCAGACGGATATTTATCTTCGTACTCGGCCAAATGTTCGAAAAGCGTTTTTGTCTTGGTTAGAAATTCACCCCATTGCTCCCCCTGTACAGTCCGGGCTTTTTCCCCGAATAAAGATGCAAATTCCTGATAGCTCTCAGTCTCGCCCCACCGCTCTATTATTTCTTCTCTGAATTTCTCTTGTAGCTGGGTAATTTTTGCCGTGTGGCAAAATTCTCTGCCAGCCCCTGCGTCAACCAAAAAATCACAGATGACATCATTGGTATTTTTGTCATCCTCTACGACTAAAATTTTTGCCATCCGAATCAACTCGCTTTCTGAATTATTATAACAGGGCAATGTGTGATTTGTGTGGAGTGAAAGAAACATTTTGCTTGATGTTTTTTTCTGCTGCCTGTTTAATGTGCATGGTGATCGTCATTTCCGCGTCCATTTTGAGCAGTTCCCGCAAAAGCAGGTCGAACAGCTCCGAGGCCATATAACTTCAGGCCTCGTCTTCGCAAGTTCAATATTGTTCGTTTTGCCGCCCGGACGGCAAAAACTCACTCATTTCACTGCTCCTCCTCTCCCCACAGAGCCACGGCTTTGCGGGGACCCCATGTCCAAAGTGTAGCGGCATGTCGGCTCTATGTTCGGCAAGATAAAGTGTTGTTTTTTTATACCAGCACTTTTGCTGTTCACCGTATTTGAGAGTGTCCAAATTACGCAAACCACTGAAATAAACCGGAACATCAGAACCCATATATAATAAATAAAGGCAATATGTAAAATATATTGCGAAAAGCCAAGATAATATTTATTCAGATGCAATATGGGAAAACTTCATTATTCCCTTGTAATTTTGAATATTTTTGCTATAATATTTACATTGGATTATTTTTCTACATCTCTATTGATTTAAGGGGGAATTTAAGAGTGAAAAACAAAGGACGATTTAAAAAAATCATTGTCATGCTTACAATTGTTATGCTCTTGCTTACAATTGTTCCGTTGGGCGGCATTATCGCATTTGCCGATGGCGTGACGATTACAAACTTTGAAATTAAGCCCAATATTGCCAACAAGTCGACCTATTGGACAGGTGAACAGGTTATTGTCAATGTGGAAATCGACATGTCGGATACGGAAAATATCCTGACGAACCCCACCGTCACAATTACCATACCCTCGCAGTTTGTGCCTGCGGTCAACGCGTCGGACATGCAATTGCAAACCTCTAAGACAGTTGTTACTGCGGGCGGCAATACCACAATTACATATACCTTTTCCCAGTTGACCGGCGGAACCACCATTTCGATTCCCATTGCGATTGACAATACCGCTTACAGCACGCCTGACGGTTATGTATTGCCGATTGCGGCTGAAATTCGTGACAGCGGCGGGGAGCTTATCGAAACGGCGTCGCTGAACTTAACCTACGATGTTACTGACTTTTCGCTTTATAAATACATCAACATATCAAGCAACTCTTATTCTGCCGCTAACGGCAGCACCGCTTTCGGCGGCTTTGCAGACCCGAATAATGCTGACCTTATAGACATTAACGGCGCCGCGCCGGTCAATTTCTACTTTCAAGTGCAACCCAGTACCAGTACATCAAACAACTCTTACGGCGGAAGATATTACGAAGAAGTGGTTATAGTAGACACGCTCCCGGCGGGCGCGGTTTTTTTGCAGACGGATAATCCCGCCTGGAGCTATGATTCGCTTTCCGGAACCGTCACACGCACAATAACCGGAAGACAAACCTTGTACGGTAATGCAGGAAGCGGCCTTATGGCCTTATTAATTTTGCGGTTCCCGGGGCAGGATGTCACGCAAACCTACACAAACGACGCGGAGATGACCTTTACCCAAGAGGATATGGCAGATGGCGAAAGCGAAATTATCTTGGATGACGCGATTGATTTCAAGATTACGAATGTAGAACCCAATTTGGCGAGAAAGTACTGCAATCCATCCTATATTTATGATTATCTCCCTTCTAAGCAGCAGGATATCGTATGGACCCTCTCCGCGACCAACGGCAACGGCGCCACACAAAACATGGAAGACATTATAATAGAAGATTTTGATCTTGACTCTAGGCTGAAATACACAAGCATTGACCTGCGCAATGAGTCTTCCAATTTTACCGGTACGGTGACCATTGAGTCGTTCGACGCGGGAAACGTCACAACGGTAATTGCCGCAAATACCGCGCTGAACGCGGCACAGTCGTTCCCAATTCCGGCGGATGCGGTAAAAATCGTCATCCGTTCAGACGCGGGGAGTTTTCTGTTACCCGGAAGAAACATTTCCTTTGCCATTCACACCGCTTTTAAAGACCCTGAGAATACGCATACCGCGGTATCTTCTGCAATGAACAACTCTATGAATTTCTCAGGAGAATTTATCGATTCAAATTTGCCCCGCCGGAACTTTAACGTCAATAGTACCTGTGTTTTTTACCCCTATAATCCCCAGGTCGCTGTCAGGAAGTATGACAACCGGACCGACGTACTGGTGAATGATATTATAAGCTACGGTTTGCTCGTAGACAACTCTTCGACGGAAGCTTATGTACATCCCTCTGATAATGTAGACGCAAAGCAGGTAATCGACCTGCTGCCGCCCGGCCTTGATTACATATCCTCCAGCGCGGCCGTCAGTTATTCGGCGGACAATCCAGACGCGCTGGCATCAGCCGAGCCGGAGATTGTACACAATTACAAGGGCACCGGAAGAACCGCTCTCATATGGACTTTCACAAAACCGTTGACAGGAAATACGGACTATTTTTCTATACCCGGCACTTTTTCTTACAGTTATCTTGAAATTCGTTACGATGTCAAAGTGACGGTGCAGGCCGAAGAGGGCGTGAACACAAACGACGCGTATTTTGTCTACGCAAACAACGGCGAATCGAGCGATGGAGTCAATTCCGCCATTACGCCCCAAGGCGCCGTCTCAGACGACCTGGAGCTGAATGTAAACGGCGCGGAGACGATTCCGCATGCCTCCTCACCCGTTAATTATATTCCGCCAAAAGAAGTCGTCGTGACAAAAGCCGCCGAGGGCAATCTTGACTCGGGCTTTTCTGTGGCCCCCGGAAACGGCAGAACGGAAATCGGCTCCGCAATCAATTATAATCTTAAGGTCACCAATTATTCGCTGGCAGACGTCAATGCTTTTACCGTCATAGATGTGCTACCCTACAGCGGGGACAAAAATTTGGTGGCCGACGGCTCCGGCGTCTATGGCGACAGGGATTCCGTGTATCCGGTTGCGCTGACCGGGTCGGTGAACGCGCCTCCCGGATATACCGTTTACTACACGCAGGACCTGCCCGCGTCGGATATGCAGACCTATGCTTCAAGCGCGTCTTGGTTGACGACCGTGACGGATTATTCCAGCATAAAGGGCATAAAAATTGTGATGGATGCCGGAACAGTTCTGGAAAGACAAGACAGCGTCACGTTTACTCTGCACTGTGAGAATCGTGCGGACGGCACGGCAGAGGACGGCGACATGGCATATAATTCAGCCGCTGTTTCCCTAAATAATATCAACTTCTTTGAATCCACGAAAATCGGCGCGAGAATTCACACCTATACGGTGCGGGGAACGCTTTTTAAAGATTTAAACGAGAATGGCGTCTATGATACCGGCGATGACGTTTTTGCGAATCACAAAGTCTCTCTCGTCGATGCAAACGGTGATCCGGCCGAGAATTTGTCGGGCGATCCGCTTGAAGTAACCACCGATGCAAACGGCCAATATGAGATGACGGTATATCACAGCGGAGAGTATAGCATAAAGATTCTGCCTCCCACGGATTATGATTTGACCGAATATACTCCCAATTCTCCCGGTGTTATCGGTTCGAATATTTTGGACGGAGGACACGTGAGCGACCTCATGGAAATCGGCCCGGATGCGGCGGAATTCACAGTCAACGCGGGATATTATGCCGACTATAAGGTGGAATATTTCGCGAACACGACCGATGTGACAGGCGGCACTCTTCCCTTAGTAGCCGAATATAAATATCAATCGACCGTGACGGTGGCCGATGGCATTACAAGAACCNNGGGCTGGAATACGAACGCCGACGGTACCGGCACTGTGTACGCGCCGGAGGATACGTTTGAAATGCCCGCCAACAACGTGCAGCTATACGCGGTTTGGCAGACCAATAAATACAAGGTGGAGTATTTTGCGAACACGACAGACGAAACAGGCGGCACTCTCCCCGCAGATGCCGATCACGACTATCTGTCTACCGTGACAGTGGCCGATGGCATTNNAATACGAACGCCGACGGCACCGGCACTATGTACGCGCCGGAGGATACGTTTGAAATGCCCGCTGGGGATGTGCAGTTGTACGCGATTTGGGAGACAGCTAAATACAAAGTGCGGTATTTCACGAACACCACCGATGATACAGGCGGCACCCTTCCCGCAGATGCTGATTACAACTATGGATCGACCGTGACAGTGGCCGATGG
>DOZQ01000271.1:60949-61966 GCA_003517915.1 Oscillospiraceae bacterium
AATACGAACGCCGACGGCACCGGCGTCATGTGTGTGGCGGGGAACACCTTCGAGATGCCTGCCGGGGATGTGCACCTGTATGCAATTTGGGAAAAGAATGCGGTAATCCCGACTGCATCTCCGCCCACCGGAGATAGCGAGAATCTTTTTGCCACATGCTTCGCGCTTATTGTTTCCACTCTTGTGTTGTTCCTGTTTGGCAAACATAGAAAATCGCAAAAAGCGCACTGACAAATAGCTCTCCTGTAGCATATTTCAAGTAGCTTAACTATATAAAAGTAAACGAAACACGAAGTATTTACGAGAACGATATCAAGGACATTCAAGAAAACCACAAAAAGCTGTGGCGCCAAGCGCGTGAGATTTTACAGAAACTGGCGAATATAAAGCGATAGCAATTAGTTTCGGCATGGACGTCGCGTTTCTCGATGCCTTTGCAAGGTTCGATGGGTATTAAAACACAGATGCGGGCAGGGATTTTTCTCTGCCCGCGCTGTTTTTTATCAGATGTCGGAGCGTTTATGAACAGATAAAATATGTTTAAGAAAATAACGGCTGGATAGCTCTTTTGAAATTATAATCCTATAGCATGTAAATTGCTATTCACAGCAAGAATCATATACTCTGCCCGCGTCTATGCAAACGGCATCTTTAAAATTTGCGCCGTTTGGTGCAAATTCTTGATCTGGCATAAAAGACTCCTCCTAATTAAAATATTGAAGAGATAAACTTCATTATTATTCTATGTTCCCGTCTCCTTTCGGTTACAGAAAGCTTCCATTTAAATCAATTTACAACCTTTATTCCCTGGTTTTTTGTATTATTCATTTGTTTTTTGTCCAAGCCCTCTGCCAACACAATTGAAAGAGGAAGTCCCCGTAGCTCCTTTAGAGCCCTCGGGTTAAGGTGAAAAATCGCCGCACATGCCAGCGATTTTTATATGATCAAATAAAAACAAGAGACTCTCTAAGTAAGTGCTGATTAATTGAGGTAGATGCGGCGTCAAGAAAATTTTTC
>DOZQ01000271.1:62017-62906 GCA_003517915.1 Oscillospiraceae bacterium
GCCATCGATTAAATCAGTGCTTACCTAAAGGGAGTCTCTTCAATCGGCTATATGCTTTCTTTCTAAAAATCCCCGGTCGAACCGAAGCCGCCTTCACCTCTCGCGGTTTCCATAAGCTCACCGCTCTCTATAATCTCCGGCAGGCACACCGGCTGTATCACCATCTGCGCTATGCGTTCGCCCGGCCTTAAAATATATGCCGTATCCGAAAGATTCACAAGAGACACCTTTATTTCGCCTCGGTAATCGCTGTCTATAACCCCCACGCCGTTTGACAGCGCGATACCGTGCTTACAGGCAAGACCGCTGCGCGCATATATAAATGCCGCAAAACCCGGCTCCGGCAGCTCGACCGCCAAGCCTGTGGGCACCATAACATGCGCGCGCGGACTTATTTCCACCGGATGCTCAAGCAGTGCGTGCAGATCCATTCCCGCCGAACCTTCGGTTGCCTTAGCCGGCAAAACCGCGCTTTCATTTAACTTTTTTATTTTTATATAAGTCATTTTCATACTCCTTTGCGGTAAATTCCTCGTGTAAAGCTTTCAGGCGTCTCCCGACTGCCGTCTCGGTATGCTCTTATTACCTCGGCGCACCGTAGTCCGCTTTCTTTTGTAAAATACAGTGTAATGTGATCAAGCCCCGCAAGCCGGTCCCTCTGATCGGCCAGCCATAGTGGGCGGGAATTTAGAATTTCACAGTACTCTTTTGCGCACTGTATATAAAAATCTACCCCCTTGCGGTCTCTAAGCCTCCCTAAATCTCCGCAGCTAGCACAGTCCTTTTCATTTTTTATTGGACAAACCCGCGTTAACATCATCGGCAGATATCCATACGCAATGATTCCGGCCGAGATCCCCAGCGGGGTCTTCTTTTTTATTTCACGCAA
>DOZQ01000271.1:62930-63192 GCA_003517915.1 Oscillospiraceae bacterium
CGCGTTTAACAAATTCATAAACGCGCCCGCGTGCGCGGGGATCTTCGCCTCACGCGCGGTCTCCAGCCCCGACAATGTATTACAGAGCACTGCTTTCGCGCCCCGTTCCTTCCATATTTTGAGCTTTTCCGCCGCCTCCCGCTCCCCTTGGTAAATCACCCGGGGCAACTCAATCCCGAACGGAACCGCCGCTTCGTTCAGCCTTTCGGCGGCGTACATGGGCACGTCCAGCGGCAGATAGACAAATCCGGCTCCGTTTAAA
>DOZQ01000271.1:63234-66367 GCA_003517915.1 Oscillospiraceae bacterium
AGCTGATATCGCTGCTAAATGGCCGGATTTCAGGCTTGCTCCTCAGCTGAGAGAGTTCCTCCAGCGCCCGCCGCCTAAGCTCCGAAATTCCCGGGTCAAACAACCCTTCCCCGATTTCACACTCGATACGCGTAACATAATAAGGGGTATCCCCCGTCTTGCGAAGCCGCTCCTCCGCCGCCAAAACCGAAAGCGGTCTGGATTTCGCGTGCTGCGGCGGGTCTGTGAATACCATGACCCGGTGCGCTGTGTCATCCACCGTCAGGCTGGCGCTTTCTTCCCTTACAACCCTTAATCTCATGGAAACCGGCACGCTTTGCCGCTCTTTGCGGTAAAGCTCATGCAGCTCAGACAGTACCTGCCGTTCCTCCTGTTTTTGCCGCTCGTCGCGCCGGCCGAACATATCGCTTCGTTTTCCGGTCAAATACCCGTCGGTAAATCCCCCGCGTGAAAATACCCGCTCAAGCCGTCCGCGCTCCTCATTTGACACCGTATTCCCGTCCGCTGCCGTGCGGTAGGCGGCTGTGGCAGCCGCGACATATTCCGGGCGCTTCATCCTTCCCTCTATTTTAAAGGAGCATACCCCCAGCGCGGCAAGCTCGCTCAAACGGTCAAGGGCACACAGATCCTTTAGGCTCAGCGGATAGCTGTTCTCCCCGTTATAGGGTAACCGGCAGGGCTGGGCGCAAAGCCCCCTGTTGCCGCTGCGTCCACCGAGCATTGCGCTGAAATAGCACTGTCCCGACACCGACATACACAGCGCCCCGTGGACAAACACCTCCAGCTCTACCCCCAGGGCTTTTGCTGTCTTTGCGATTTCGGCAATCTCATCAAGGCTCAGCTCCCTTGCCAAAACCACCCGCGAAAAACCCAGTTTAGCGGCGGCGGATATTCCCGCAGGGGAATGCACCGTCATCTGGGTCGACGCGTGCAGAAGGATTGGGGATGCCTGTTTTAAAATAGCCGCAAGCCCCAAATCCTGCAAAATATAGGCGTCCACACCGGCGTCGCTTGCCGTTTTCGCAAATTCCAGCGCCGCGGGCAGTTCTTTTTCATAAAGAAGAATATTTTCCGCCAGATAGACCTTTACTCCCCGCATATGACAATAAGCGACGGCGCTTCTTAAAGCGCCGTCGCTGAAATTTTCCGCTGAGCCTCTTGCACTGAAACGCGTCCCGCCTAAATAAACGGCGTCCGCGCCGGCGCGAACCGCCGCTTCAAGCGATTCCCGGCTGCCGGCCGGCGCTAAAATTTCCGGCCTATTCATTTTCCTATGCCAAAGCTGCGACCCCTGAGACTTTGATTTTCGCGGTTCAGCCTTTCGATTTCACGTCTGGCCTCATCCGCCTCAAGGCGCGCACAAGCCGCGTCCTCCACAAATTCCTTCATCTGCTGGCGGAGATTTTCCGCATCGGCATGGGCTTTTTTTGCTTCGTCACAATATTCAAGCGCCGCAAGCACCGCAACCATAGTAGTCGAAAGATAACTGTTCTCGCGCGAAAGCGCGTTAAGCCGCCGGTTCAGTTCATCCCCTAAATTTTGCAGATAGATTTCGTCGTCCTGTGTGTTGATGAGAAACTCCATTCCCCCAACCACCAATTTGATCTTATTGGCCAAAGGGCTCCCTCCCGTGCTAATAGAATTAATCAGAGATAATTCTTAAAAATAGCTTGTAGATAATTATATTATACACTATTTGCACCCGCTAATAAAGCCCCATATGATGGATTTATGAAATTTCCCCTCGAATTTTTGGGTTTTATACTATACTCCTAATCCTTGGGGTATTCATATTCCAGCAGGATATTGTGCAGCTTGGCCGCCGACTGCCCCTGCAACTCCGAAAGCTGTTTGAAAAGAGGCCCTTCCTTCGCGTTTTTTTCAATTTCAGAATATTTTTTAAAATCTCTGGCTAATTCCATCGTCCGCTCCCACGACTGCAAAAGCCGGTCACGGGTGGTTATGGTAATAGCTGTTTTGTCATGGGCGTTAAAAAAATCCCTGCCCTTATATTCGTTTTCTTCTTTTGATTTACCCGAATTCATCGCGTCTTCCTCCATTTACTGTATTATTTAATCAGCTGTATCAAGTATTTTTTACCGCGTTCGAGATTCTATACCGTTCGGGCTTAAATTTACTCGTAAAACGCTTTTTCACCGCTTTCAAATCTGTTATAATAGTGAATCATATAGCAAATTAATAAAACATAGGTTATATACCAAAGAAACAATAATTATTAATTTGCTATGTGTCATGTCTTTCGGTTGCCGCATACAAAGCGGCGAGAAAGACGAATTAAAAATTATTGTTTTAGAGCAATTTGATTCTTCTTTATAACCTATAATAAATTAAATTGCTCTAATAACTGGAGGCTAAAATCCATGAAATTGACCGCGAATGAGCTGGACGAGAGACGCGCAAAATTCTGCGCCGAAATGCATAAATCCTGCCCGGTCTGGGATACCGCGCTTATAATAGGCAGGGTAAACCAGTATTATTTTACCGGCACGGTGCAGGACGGCCTGCTGATAATATATTCGCACGGCGGCTATGCCTTTTATGTAAGAAAGAGCCCGGAAAGAGCCGCGTTGGAATCTCCCCTGACCAATATATTCCCGATGAATTCCTACCGCGACGCCGCCGAAAAGGAAGGTGCGCGCCTCGGAAACACTTATATTGAGACCGAAACGGTTCCCTGTGCCGTGCTCGGGCGTATACAAAAGCATTTTCATATGACCTCGCTGGGCGGGCTGGACAATATTATAAGAACCGTCCGGGCGGTAAAATCCCCCTACGAGCTTTATCTTACTGAAAAAGCGGGCGTGCTGCATCATACTTTGCTGGCCGAAATCGCCCCGTCGCTGCTGCGTGAAGGCATGAGCGAAGCGGAATTTGCCGGAGAGCTTTACGCGCATATGATGAAGCTGGGGCATCAGGGTATCACGCGGTTTTTTCGCTTCGGAACCGAAATGTTTACCGGGCAGATTTCTTTCGGCGCCGAAAACTCGCTTTATCCCACCAATTTCGACGGCCCGGGCGGTAACCGCGGCAACTGTCCCGCCGCGCCGCTGTCGGGCAGCCGTGACAAGAAGCTTGAAAAGGGCGATCTCGTTTTTGTGGATGTCGGCTTTGG
>DOZQ01000271.1:66379-66780 GCA_003517915.1 Oscillospiraceae bacterium
CCGGAGCAGGCGGTTTCGGCGCACCGAGCCTGTTTGCAAATAGAACGGCAGCTTGCCGAAAGACTCCGCCCCGGCGAGATACCCTCAAAAATCTATGCCGAGACCATGGCGGGGCTGAGTGAAAAAATGAAAGAGAATTTTATGGGCTTCGGCGCGAGCAGGGTCAAATTTTTAGGCCACGGCGTGGGACTGCATATAGATGAACTCCCGGTGATCGCCGACGGTTTTGATTCTCCCTTGGAGGAAAACATGGTCATCGCCCTCGAGCCGAAAAAAGGAGTTCCGGGCTTTGGCACAGTCGGCACTGAAAATACCTATGCCGTGACGAAAAACGGCGGGAGGTGCCTGAGCGGCAGCAGCAGGGATATTATAGCAATTTGACATTTCATGTCCCATGTAAC
>DOZQ01000006.1:0-1967 GCA_003517915.1 Oscillospiraceae bacterium
CAGCATCGGGACTTTCATATTTCTGTTGCACCGCATAAGCGCGAAATGGATGCTGAAATGGCAACTCACGCACGAAACATATTATTTATAGTATACTTTCCAATAAAACGATTTGGCCTTGTAATTATGAGTCTGAATCAACACTAAAAAGCCTCTAAAATGAGATAAGCCGCTGGCATTACGGCCAGCGGCTTAAGGTTTATTTTTTCTAAATCTGAAGGTTTGCGGTATACCGGTGATTTTTATCGCTCATACGCGATAATATTGTATGCTTATTTTTTAGGGTTGACCGACTTATAAAATGCTATTTTAAACAAACATTGCCTGTCCATTGACGACAATAGTAACCGCTTCTTGACCTAATTCACTTTTTATACGACCGGCTTCTTTCAATATCTGTTTAAAATGTTGCTTTAGATCGATAGGTCTGCAAAAGGAATAAACAATATTGACCTTTTCGGTCACAAGCCTTCCGTTTTGCATGATCCATGCTCCAATCGCGGCGTCATAAGTTGCGCCACCAAATAGTGACGAAAACAAACTAATTGTTTTAAAGGTGCCTTCCCGAAACTCTTTTTCAGTTTGTTTTTTTACTATACCTTCTCGGTTTATCGTCGACGGCAAATAAATTTCCACCCGACTTGTCATGACCTCTATCGCACCATCTTTTACCAGTTTCTGTAGCTTTACCATATAATCTCCTGTCTTAGCTTGCTATTTTACTTTTGCATCTTAAATTGCCGGCAAAACTGTAAAAACAGCCACTGTCTTATGCGCGTATGGGTAAAGCCACCGGTATACTGAAAACCTTCAGATCTTGTTTTTGAGAATTTTTACCTATACACGGTAAAATCCATTGAATCGGCAAGAATCTCCATCCCGCCGCAAAACTTTACAGTCACATCGCCCCGCGAATGGACGGTCATCGTCTCGACTACCTCGCGCCATAATTTCTCGTCAAATTCATCGGGCGCGGATTCTGCGCCGCGCAAAATATCGGCGAAGCGGTGGATTTTTTCCTTGTGCGCCATACGCTCCAGTTTATCTCGCTTCAACAAATCCAACTGGATTTTCGCGGAATCGTACCGTGCCACCAACGCATCATACCGCATCTGATACTCCGCCTGATTCAGCGCGGAGGCAGCGTTGGCCGCAATACATTCCTCAACCAGTGCGGCGGCTTCGGCGCATTCGGCGGTCAGCGTGGCGGTTTGCTTATCGAAAGCGGCGGTGTCGACCAGCGACGCCAGCTCGGTTTCACATCCCGATATGTACCGATCTCTATCAGCCACAAGCGCCGCCCACGCCCGAACAAATGCCGCTTTCAGGCCTTCTTCCGTGAGATGCGGCGTACGACACCCTGCGACCCCTCTTTGGCGGTAACGGCCGTTACAGCGCCAGACTACCGAGCGGTATTTGCTGCCGGAATTCCAGACCTTCGGCCCGTAAAACCCGCCGCACTCGCCGCAAATGACACGCCCCGTGAACAGCTTTGACCGGACATTGTGGCCGAGCTGCTCCCGCCGCCGGATTTCATCCTGAACCAATTCAAACGTTGCCGGGGGAATAATCGCCGGATGGCTGTTTTCCACGTAATACTGCGGCACCTCGCCCTCGTTGATCTTCTGCTTTTTAGTCAGGAAGTCCACAGTGTATTTCTTCTGTAAAATGGCATTTCCTGAATATTTTTCATTTTGCAAAATGCTTTTCGCCGCCGATGTATGCCAGACTGATTTGCCGGACGGAGTCGGAACGCCCTCGGCGGTCAGCCGCGCCGCGATTTCGCGGTAGGTGCTGCCCGACAGAAAAAGCTCGTAGATGCGCCGGACGGTTTTGGCTTCGGATTCCACGATCTGCGGCTTGCTGTCCGGGCCTTTTTCATAGCCGAGAAAGTGCTTGTAGGCCATACTCACCTTGCCGCCCTGCATGCGCTTGCGCTGGCTCCAGCGGACATTTTCGCTGATTGA
>DOZQ01000006.1:1986-2849 GCA_003517915.1 Oscillospiraceae bacterium
CGTATAGATGTTTTCCTTCTCGAAATACACCTCTACGCCTTTATCTTTGAGCGCCCGCACGGTTTGAAGGCTGTCAACCGTATTTCGGGCGAACCGGCTGATGCTTTTGGTCAGGATCAAATCCAGATTTCCGGCCAGCGCGTCCGCGATCATCTGGGTGAATCCTTTACGGTTTTTGGTTGTGGTAGCTGAAATGCCCTCGTCCGAATATACCGATATGAATTCTAACTCTGGGCGCTCATTTATATATCGCGTATAATAATCGTTTTGTGCCTCAAAGCTGGTTTCCTGCTCTTCGGAATCGGTCGACACCTGCGCATACGCTGCCACGCGCTTCTTTCGAGCCGCTGTCTGGCCAAACCGCTGGCTCAGATGAATGGTCGCCGGGATAACCGTTACAACCGGATTATTGCTCACATAATCGCCTTCTTTCCTCTAAAATTTTCAGTTGCCGCTCGCGTGCGGCCTGTTTCATTTCTTTTGTCCAAGATTCGCGGCGGGAAGGATTCTGCCAATCGGCTTCGACGCGCCGCCCATCGCGAAAAACGAAAACCAGTGTATTGTGCGCCGGGACTCGAATGTCAGATATTTGAGCCGCAAAAACGGATTCATCAAACGCAGATAATCCCAATACCTCGGCGGTTTTAGCCTGTAGTATAGGCTCCGGGATTTGCTGTGCAGCGCAGACAGATTTGCCGGACGTATTAAAGGTGGAGCAAATCCAAACGATTTTTTCATACCGGGTACCGATTGCCGTATGCTTGCGGCGATAATGATGACCGCATTTCTCGCAGACGATCCGACCGGTAAAGGGGAACTCAGCCGCTGCGCTCTTCTGGGGATAAAATTTGGCCGCGCGTCTT
>DOZQ01000164.1 GCA_003517915.1 Oscillospiraceae bacterium
CTATTTTTTTCTGGCCGGGCTT
This sequence comes from Oscillospiraceae bacterium, assembly GCA_003517915.1. Classification (GTDB taxonomy): domain Bacteria; phylum Bacillota; class Clostridia; order Oscillospirales; family Acutalibacteraceae; genus UBA8129. Next base: position 23 of record DOZQ01000164.1, read on the forward strand.
TTTATTCCGGTCAAAAGCTCGCGGATATCCACCTGCAAAATTTCCGCGAATGCCAAAAGCTCATAGTCCAGCACCCGGCGGGTCTGCCCCTCGATTTTGGAAAGGGATGAAGCGTCGAGATCCACACCGTTCTGCCATAGCTTGACAAGCAGCTCCTTTTGCTGCATGCCGGCTTTAATCCTGAGCTCTCTGATATGCTTTCCCGAAATATTCTTTCCGCCTATTTCCGACTGTTTTGGTCTCATATACATCCTGCCCTTTCATGGAAAATAAACTTCATGCGCTATGCGGCGCACCACGAAAACACGCAAATTTTGGTGCGCGAAGTTTTTCGCATACGGTGCGGTTTTGGCTTTAGCCGGGAGCGCCGTGCGTTTAAATCGGTTTTTTGCATAGCAAATTAAACATATAAAAACAGGTAACGAGATCTTATTTAAGATGGGTAAATGATGCTGTAATATATTTTAATCAGATGTAAATCATAAAAACTTGTTACAACATCATAATAATTTTATCATATGTTTTATAAAAAGTGTTACTGATATTTTTTGTATAATACAAAAACCAGATGGATATTACCCGAAAAATCCGACAAAAACCGCACGGTGTAAGGCTTTGCGGCATCATCAAAAATATAGTTCCAAATCAGAAAATGCCCTCATCCCGACAGGCGTTTGCGCAGTTCTCCCAAAATTACCCGTTCCCTGCGTGAAACCTGCACTTGGGTCATGCCCAGCTCCCTTGCCGTCTGCGACTGGGTTTTTGATCCGAAATAACGCAGCAGTATAAGGCTGCGGTCTTTGGGAGGCAGTGAACTGACCACTTCCTTGAGCGCGAGCGAATCGGAAAATTCCTCGCCGCAGCTTTCCTCGGGAAGCTCAAGCTCACTATAGCCGTCCTCATCCTCATAGGTCAGGGAAATCGGCGGCAATGATGCGGAAATCGCCTCGGCGGCCTCTTCCGGCGAGACACCGAGACGCTTTGCCAACTCGCTCACGGTTGGATCCCGGCCCAGCTCACCCGTCAGCTTCTGGCGTTCCCTGACAGCTCTTAGCGACAGCTCTTTAAGGGTGCGCCCGACCTTGAGAGCGCCGCCGTCGCGGAAAAGGCGGCGAAGCTCCCCTAAAATGACCGGCACGGCATAGGTGGAAAAGCACAGCCCCCGCTGTTCATCAAAGCCGTCGGCGGCTTTGATGAGACCGATGCACCCCGCCTGATACAAATCGTCATATTCTATTCCGCGCCCGGTGAACCTGTGGCAGCATGAATGCACAAGTCCCAGGTTCGCGGCGATAAAATCATCCCTGTTTAGCATTGTCGCCCATGCGCAGGCTGAGCTTTTTGCTCATTGTTACGCAGGTTCCTTTTGAGGGTGCCGAGGTGACGGTAAGCTTGTCCATAAAGCTCTGCATAACGGCAAACCCCAGCCCGGCTCTTTCGCCCCCGAGCGTGGTGTAGAGCGGCTCCATCGCCTTTGCTATGTTCTCAATGCCGCAGCCATAGTCGCGCACTTTTATTTCGACGGTACCGCCCTCAAAAATCCGCGTCCATATGTAAATCGTGCCGAGTTCCTCTTTATAGGCATGAACAATGCAGTTGGTGACCGCCTCTGAAACCGCGGTTTTTATGTCGCTTAGTTCCTCAATAGTCGGGTCAAGCTGAGCGATAAAGGAGGCGGCCGCGACACGCGCAAAGCTTTCGTTGCTCGAACGCGACAGCATGCGCAGTTTAAACTCATTCAGCAGTTTTTTCAAGAGTTTTCCCTCCCTTGTCTATGTTCGCGAGCTTTGACAGCCCCGCTATCTGCATAACTTTATAGATTGGCGGCGACGTCCCGGTGATATGAATCTGCGCACCGGTGCCCTGCAGCTTTTTATACCGACCCATTACAAGCCCTATCCCCGAGGAGTCCATAAAGGTGATCTCCCTGAAATCCAGCACAAGCAGCCCGGGGGAGTGCCTGTCCAGCGCGGCGTCAACATCTTCCCTTATCGCTTTGGCGTTGTGGTGGTCAAGCTCGCCCTCAAGATAGGCGGTGACCACATCTCCTTTATTTTCAATTCTGACTGACAATGCCGGTCATCTCTCTTTCTGAATGATACTATGGTATAAATAATAAGGGATTGGCGAGAATTTTTCCCGCAATCCCTGTCGTCGGTTTTTCAGTTTTTAGAGAGTATATACTCCCGCATAAAGCTCGGCTATAGTCAAATCCTCAGCGGTCGTAACTTTAATATTCATTCGGCTGCCAGTGCAAAGCCCGACCTCGTTGCCGGCCATAAGCGCCACTGAGCAGTCGCAGGTCGCCGTGGTCTTGCCATTTTCAAAAAACTTCTTATATGCCCGCATTATCAGATCATATTGAAAGGACTGCGGAGTCTGGCTGAGATAAAGCGCCCGGCGGTCGACAATCTTGTCGGCGATTTGGGAGTCCATGCTGCGCAGCAGGGTATCCACCGCCGGTATAACAGTGTTTGCCGCACCGTAGCGCAGCACCGCTTTTATGTTGTCGCTTATAATCCGGTGAGTGATAAAAGGGCGCGCCGCGTCATGAATAAGAACTATATCTTCGGGGCTGAGCTCGCCGCTGAGCGCCCGCAGCCCCTGATAGGAGGAAAGGCTGCGGCTTTCGTCGGCGTCTACAATCCAGCGAAGCTTTGAAATGCGGTAGCGCTGGGCGAGCAGCCTAAGCTCGTTTTGCCACCCTGGGACACATACGACCGCTATGGAATCGATAAGGTCGTGCTTTTCAAATGCCTCTAAAGAATAAACAAGCATCGGCTTGCCGGCAATTTCCAAAAACTGCTTGGGGGTTTCCGTGCCGAGCCGCCGGCCAGAGCCTCCCGCTAAAATCAAACCTGTTTGCATAAATCATCCCTCTTCTGTCGGGACGATTGCCGCCCCATCTATATGAAATATATTATCAGAAATTGAAAATTGCATCCCATAGGCTATTGTATTTCGGTTTTGATATCAACCGCGACACTTCCCTTGAGCATTGACCAGACCGGACAAATTTTTTCCTCCGAGACTTTTACCGCTTTCAGAACCTCTGCCTCCGATAAGTCTTTGGCTTTGAATTTCAAAACCATCACAATGTGGGTCAGAGCTTTGGGATGTTCTTCGCGTACGCGGCCATCCATTTCAATACTAAGCCCTTCAACCGTCTTTTCCATTTTGTAGCGCAGTAAAGTAAGCAACGATGTTCCCAAACACGAGCCAAAGCTTGCCATTAAAAGTTCCAGGGATGTGTAACCTTTCGCGGTGCCGATAGGCGGGAAAAAATCGATTGTTATTTGGGGATTTTCGCGGGCTGCCGCGCTAAACATCACCTTGTCATCTATGGTTTGCAGATTTACCTTTAAAGCATCCATAATAGCTTCCACCTCTTTCATTCATAAGCAGTATTGCCATCGTCCTATATACAAATCGTAATCTTTCATCCGCATTATTACGGCGGTTTTGCTCTCCTGCCGATTATTTTTTCCGTTGACAACATCCTAAAACTGATGTAATATAATAGCAGAAGGCAGTATCGCATGAGCGGTCAGCCCATCTAGATATTGGATACAAAAGTAACCGTTACCTTGGGGGGAGCGGTTACTTTTGTTTTATAAAGCCCCATATAAACCCCCAGAGGGACGGAGAATTAGACCCGGAAGGCTGCGTCGAACTTTATTCGTGCAAACGCGAAGCG
>DOZQ01000172.1:0-133 GCA_003517915.1 Oscillospiraceae bacterium
GTTAAGATTCCAAGTCACTTCACGCAAATGTCCGTGCGAATATGTCGGGGCGATGAGCAATCCGTTTGGTTTCAAAACCCTCTTAATATTTGACAGAACCTTAACCGGGTCGGGCATGATATGGAGCGCGTTT
>DOZQ01000172.1:245-402 GCA_003517915.1 Oscillospiraceae bacterium
CTATGTTAATAGCAATCAGACCTGTTCCGGTGGCAATCTCCAGCACGTCCATATCGCGCGTAAGCGAATTTGCCATCAAGCGGTACATCTGCTCGTAGGCTTTGCCGTTGAATCTGTTTATTTCAAAATCATAAAGCCTTGCGTAGCGGTTCCAGAA
>DOZQ01000172.1:486-2686 GCA_003517915.1 Oscillospiraceae bacterium
GAGCGAGCCTTTGGCGCGGCGCAGGGCCTCATGCGGGATACCCGCCTTATTTGCCGCCTGCTCAATGATTTGAACTTTAACTTCGCCGTTAGACAACATCTCGCTAAGCAGGGCTTTAGCCTTCTTCTTTTGGGCGGAGCGCAGCAGTTTTGCCTTGTTCGGTTTACGCTTCCTTTTCTTTGGCTCAGGAAGTTCTTCGTCATCGAAAAACGGTAGAAGGTCAATGCCCATATGGGTAAAAGGCCGTACTCGTCAAGATCGTCACAGCCAATAAAAACGAGCGGCTCCGGCTCATTCTTTGGCGGTCTGTTACCACGTTTGGCACAAACCTTACAGATGTGCGCCGCATGGCCGCGTCCATTGAACTTTTCGTTGGCCTTGTACTGCTGACAAATACGGCAGTAATGGCCGTGAGGTTTCTTCTTCATGTTGGTCTCCGATAAAGGTTAATCAGTATTTAACAGTTCCATTTACACTTTGCTGGATTCGCTTCATCCTCAACTGCAACAGCGCGCAGCGCATCCGTATAATCGGCACAGACTTCTTCGGCGATTTGCTTATACTGCTCCGTGTCCGCTTCTGTTCCAACTCTGTCATATGCGACTGCCGCCGCCGCGTAAAAATACAAACCGAGGGAGTGTGTTACAGCATGGATACTGGAGCAAGATTGCCCTATGGCTCTGGCGGCGGCTTGTGCGATGGGGTTGTTATCCAACTCGCGGGCGGCGGCGTGGCATTCATTCAAAATGATATTCTTGACATAGGGTAGTTTCACCTTGCCGGCAAGCCATTCCCGCGCCGCGGCAATCGCGTTAGCGGGGCGACAATCGTCCGGGCTGTACTTATGAAAAAGCGGAAGCATTTTATCCTCCGCATAATTGAGCGTCCAGTTCGCTATAGTCGTTTTGCTCTGCGTTTCAATCAAGCGCATCAGAGCTACTGTGGATGGCGCGTTCACGTCGCCGAGCGTCTTGCGTAGTTTAGCCATTGTCAGTATTCTCCATCCCACACCATGCGGCAATTTCCGAAATGAGTTTTAGTTGTTCCTTGCCGAATGATTTATACGGAAACTGCACCGCGCCCTTGCTGGTTTTATACCCGGTCAGCTTGGGGGCAAAATACTCTATAGCCGCCGCTCCTGGATAAATACCGAGGTGGTTCTTCTGTGCCGCGAAGTGGATGAGGTTTCGCCTTTTCCAAAATGTCGGCATCTGCCATGAAATTTTCTCTACCGCATCCGGCAGCGCCTCACGTATCGCTTGCCGGACTTCCAGCAATAAAACTTGAATATTGGAAGGTTGGTTTAGTATGTATCTATCGGTGTCGGCAATCTTCGGCTCCGGCAAATCGTGAGCAAGCGGCAGCGACTTTTTCGCCTTTTCGATGTCGATAGTTTCCCCTGTCTTAATGTTTTCGATTTTAATAACATCACTCAGCGGAATTTCGTTTTCGGAAATGTACCATGTCTGATATGTTTCCTCTGCGCCAGCCGTTTCAATCAGAATTTGCTTTAGTGCTTTATTCATCCCTTTTTTAACGCTCCAAGCATCCCAATTCTCGAATGTGGGTTTATGTGGAACGGATAGCCGGATGGTCGTCTTATCGAACTCGGCGGGCATGTCATCATAATATTTCAAGCCGTGATTTTCCGGTTCAGAAGAACTCGTAAGCCAAACTACTCCGCTGTTATTCTCAAGGGCATTATTAAATACCGCAATATAACCGGCGTTTAATATACCCGATAATCCGAAGGATGATGTGTAGTGATAGAGCATTTTACTCATCATTATTTTTATCCTCTCATTAGAACTGAAAGTATTACTTCCCATTTTGTATTATATCATTAATTCGTGACATGATAAACGAGAATAATCAGGCTAATGGAAGATGTGTGAATCAACTTCAGAATAAGCTGAACAGGTCATAAAAAGAAAAGAAAATAGCATTTGTATAGTTGACTTTACGTGTAAAGTAAACTATACTGTTATAAAAGAGCCGCTTAAAACTCGTACTGCGCTGTGAGGGAGACAGGATGGAAACCCTGACGAATATTGTTAAAGAGCTTCGCACACAAAAAGATATATCACAAGGAAAGCTGGCTAAGATGGTCGGAGTTACAAGACAAACAGTTATCTCTTTGGAGAAAGGCAGTTATGTACCGTCCCTACTACTTGCCATGAAAATATCCGAAGTCCTTGAA
>DOZQ01000048.1 GCA_003517915.1 Oscillospiraceae bacterium
CGATATCCAGCAGCTCGTCGCCGCTCTGATTCGGAACCGCAGTCAGTACTCTGGGAACGACATTGATCGTGCCGCTTACGGTAAAGGTCTGGTTGAGCGCTACATTGGAGCTTGATTTGCCGATTTGCAGCTCATAATTCCCGGTGTCAACGACATATTTTCCCTGATCCTCGTTAAAGAAAGCGAGATCATTGGCGTTCACTTCAATAGTAACAGTCTTTTCTTCGCCGGCGGCAAGAGTAATCTTGTCAAAGCCCTTGAGGCGCTTGATCGGTCTTTGCAGCGCGGCGGGGGCGTTCGGTTGAGAAACATAAAGCTGCGCGACTTCCGCGCCGGCCTTTGTGCCGGTATTCTTTACTTTGAATGTAGCCGTAATCGTGTCATTCGCGTCATAGGCCGCTTTGTCGAGCTGAAGATCGGAGTATTCAAACTCGGTGTAGCTCAGGCCGTAGCCGAAAGGATAGGAAACGGGGCCGTCGAAATACATGTAGGTACGTCCGGGGTTTGTTTCGGTCTTGTACATATTGTAGTCAAGTATGCCGGCGACATCGGACACGCCGACGTCGTTGACATTCCTGTGCCACAGGGCGGTTGTCTTGCCCGAGGGATTGACTGTGCCTAAAAGCACGTTCGCGAAAGCGACGCCCTTGTTCTGTCCGGCAAACGCGGACCAGACGATGGACGATATGCTCTCTTCAAAGGTGGTTACCTGAACAGGGCCGCAGGTTTCAAGGAGCGCCACGGTGTTCTTGTTGGCTTTGCCCACTTCGTCGATAAGCTGAGCTTGAGCTCCGGGAAGAGCAATTGTAGTGCGGTCGCCGTCTTCCTTGGAGGTGGTTCCGTCGGTGCCGCCGACGACAATGCATATGTCGGCCTGAGCCGCGGCTTCGATAGCGGCGGGATCAATGGCGGTTACGTTGTTTACGTTATTACCGTTTGTAAAGCCTCTGTAGAAGGTGACGTTGGCATCGGGATTAATCGCTCTGATAGCGTTTCTTATGCCGTTTTCCACAGTGACGGTTGTGCCAGGGTTGGCGGAATATCCGCCTAAGAAGGTGGCCTGCGCCGCGATACCGATAATTGCGACATTGTAGCTGCCCGTAGCCGGTACGTTCAGCGGAAGGAGCTTCGCGGTTTCGCCGTTTTTCCTCTCGGAGGAATCATTTTTAAGAAGCACAATTCCCTCGGAGGCGATATCAGTGGCGATCTTTATACGCTCGGCGGTCTGGCGGCCAGTAAGGCTCTGACCCTGATAGCTGGCAAGACGTGCGTTAGCGTCGGCTACATAGCTGACGTCGTCGCCGTCAAATTCGCCGAGCTTCATGCGGGTGCTCATGAGACGGTGAAGCGATATATCCACCTGATTTTCGGTGAATACGCCCTTGTCGGTCATTATGTTGCCCGACAGCATCCCGGTCATGTTCGAGTTGTAGTTGCCGATGTTGGCGCTGTGTCCGCCGTTGCATTCAAGATCCTCGCCGTGCGCCATCGCGTTGGCAAAGATTTCATAGCGGGTCATAACCTGGCCGGTATACGGATTGATATACTGATGGTTGTTGATTGTCGAAACAGAGTCGCAGTCGGACGTTATGTAGCCGCCGAAGCCCCAGGTTTTGCGCAACAGCGTATCCATAAGATAACTGCTGACCGAGGCCGGCACGCCGTTTACATGGCTGTACGCGGTCATTATAGACGACGTACCCGCGTTCAAGAGCATATCGCGGTAGGGCGCCGTGTAATATTCGCGCAGCGAACGCTCGTCGGTATTCGCGCCGCCCGAAAGGCGGTTGCGCTCACTGTTGTTTGCGGTGTAATGCTTTGCGGTGGTAATGGTTTTGTAGTAGCCGTCTGGGTCAAGCAGATTACCATGTCTGTCCTTGCCCTCCATGCCCTGTGTAAACACCGAGCCCATTACTCCGGAAAGGAAGGGATCTTCGCCGTAGCTCTCGTCGTTACGGCCCCAGCGCGGGTCGCGAGCCAAATTTACGGTAGGGGAGTAGAGCGTAAGATTGACCCTGCGGTTTGAAACCGATTCACGTATCTCGTCGCCGATCTGGGTCGCCTCGTCGTAATACAGATCGGGGTTCCAGGATGAAGCCGCCGCGTAGCTGACGGGGTAAGACATAGGATTGGACGCGTTGCCTCTAGAATGCCCGTGAATGGCCTCGCTCCACCACTGGTATGAGTTGATGCCCAGTGCGGGAATGGCCGAAGCGGTGCTGACCATCTGCGAACCCTTTTGGGCCGGGGTCATTCTCGCAACAAGATCTGCCGCGCGTTCTTCAAAGCTGTAGTTATCAATATCTTGATAAATCGGAATTTCATCTTCGGCCAGCGCGGTAAGGGCCAGGCTTGGGGAAATCGCAATAACTCCGCATATCATCACGATGGCCAGCAAAAGCGCGGAAGCTTTCTTCAAAAGCTTTTTCATTGATATTTTTCCTCCTGACATCATTTCTTTTTCTTTAGACAAAACATTCCGGGGTTTTAACAGGGTGTACGCAAAAACCAAGAGAGGCAAACCGCCGCATTGATCACACCCTTTCTAACAAAAACGCTTGCATGACATATGTATAGCATAACGCCGGCCAGCCGAGCAAAGCATTCCACAAGCCGCTATAAATAATTTATTCCATGACTGCGGCAAAAAGAATAGGCCGGCGAAATCTAACGCGCAAATAAAAAGTGCTCGAGCACAATTTGGTGTACAAAATACCCATAATAAATATAAGTACAATATTTGCGGATATACGACAATTTATAATAAAAAACATAAAAAATAATACAAATTATGTGCTCGAGCACAATTTGTTTCATAAAACTTTTTGTTGATACTTTACTATATGATATACTATATGTGAGTTTTTTTCAATAGTATTTATCATAAACATAAAAAATATAAGTATTTTTACCAATATAATTTTTAAAATCTAATAAAAAAGGAGAGACCGGCATTTTTCGCAGGTCTCTCCTTTTGCAGAGTGTTTATCAATAAATATGGCTGGTTATGCAGCTTCCCCTCTACTTATGTACCACAAACGCGTCGACGTCAATCGCGTTGCCGCTGGCCAGGAAATCTCTTTCGCCGGTCACCCTGATTTTCAGCGTATGGTTTCCCGGTGTAAGGCCAGAAACACTGTAGACAGGATATTGATAGTGCATGTCATAGCTCGCGTCGAAGGTCTCTACCAGGGTCACGACTGCCGCTCCGGATTCATCAAGAGTGACTTCGGCCTGACCTCTTGACCAGGACTTGTAGCCTATAATGTCGATTCCGGTGCCGTAGAATTCCACTGTAATTGTGTCGTCTTTTACGCTCGAGCGCAGC
>DOZQ01000177.1 GCA_003517915.1 Oscillospiraceae bacterium
AAAGAGGAAAAATCCCGCTGGTTTGCCGAGCTTTTGAGCGTTCAGGAGGAAATGTCGGCGGAGTATACGCGCGGCATGATCGGCAAGGTTCACCGTGTGCTGTGTGAGGGCAGGGCAAAATCCGGCAGGATGACCGGGCGCACCGACACGAATATTCTGACTGAATTCGAAGGCCGCGAAACCGCACCCGGCGAGTTTGTAAATGTATTGGCCGAAAGTGCGGGCAGCTGGACACTGATTGGCATAAGGGTTTGAGACGTGTAAAAGAATAAGGGATTTATTTTGATCATGCAATCAAATTTGGAGGATTATAGATATGGATGTTATAGAGGCGGTAAGGGATTTGGGAATGGCGATACAACAGGATGAGCGGTATGTGGCCTATCAGATAGCCAAGCAGGCAAATGACGAGGATGAGGAACTGCAAAACGCCATAGGCGAGTTTAACCTGCTTCGCATGTCGCTGAATAACGAGCTGCAAAAAGAAGCTAAAGATGATGATAAACTGCAAAGCCTTAACGCTCAGGCGCAGGCAGCTTACGGAAAAATAATGGCGAACGAACATATGCGGGTTTATAACGCGGTGAAAAACAATCTTGACGCCCTTATGAACCGTGTCAACTCTATAATTTCCCTCTCGCTGGACGGGGAGGATCCCGAAACCTGTCAGCCTGCCGAGGGCTGCTCGGGCGGCTGTTCCTCCTGCGCGGGCTGCGGATGAGGAGCCGGCAAGACATCTGTAGGGGCGATTCAGGGTCGCCCGTAAAAAAATAAAAGCGGCGCGGAGGGAACTGCATGGATGAGCTATCGCCTATGATGCGGCAATATTTTGACATAAAGAGAAATTATCCCGACAGCATTTTGTTTTTCCGAATGGGCGACTTTTATGAAATGTTCTATGACGACGCCGAAAAAGCCTCCAAAGAGCTGGATTTGGTGCTCACCAAAAAAAACTGCGGAAAAGATCAGCCTGCGCCGATGTGCGGCGTGCCGTTTCACAGCAGCGAGGCGTATGTTTCGCGCTTGGTGGCCAAGGGCTTTCGGGTAGCCATTTGTGAGCAGACCGAAGATCCGGCGAAGGCCAAGGGGCTCGTAAAGCGTGAGGTCATAAGGGTGATAACGCCCGGCACGGTAATTGAGGAGAGTATGCTGGACGAATCCCGCAACAATTATCTCGCCGCGGTTTTACTCGAACGTGAGACCGCCGCCGTCTGCTTTGTGGACGCGTCGACGGGTGAGGCACGCCTTACCTCATTTGCGGGTGAGACGGCGCAGCCGTCGCTTTTAAACGAGCTGGGACGATATATGCCAAGCGAGGTGCTGCTCTCTGATGAAGCGGGAAAATCCCGTGAGCTGACAAGGTTTTTAAAGCTGAGGCTGGGCTGCGTTTATGGCGATCGACCGGAGCTGTTCGGATCAGACGCCGCGGAAAAGACCGTGCTTGCCCATTTTAAGAAAAAATCCGCCGCCGAGATTGGCATAGGCGAGGATATGCCTGCGGTGCGGGCACTCGGCGCCGCGCTTTCATATCTTTATGAAACCAGAATGAGCGGGCTTGAAAACATAACCGAGGCGGATTATTATTCCGGGGCGCAGTATATGCTTTTGGATATTTCCGCGAGGCGGAACTTGGAGCTTATCGCGACAATGCGGGCGGGCGAAAAGCGGGGCACGCTTTTATGGGTGCTGGATAAAACCAAGACCGCTATGGGCAAACGCCTCATAAGAAGCTGGATACAGCAGCCGCTTATAAGCTGCGCGCAGATTTTAAAACGGCAAAACGCGGTGCGCGAGTTGTTTGACGATTCTATCCTGCGCGCGGATATAGCTCAAGCACTGATCGGCGTGCATGATCTTGAGCGGCTGATGACCCGTATCGTCTACGGCACGGCAAACGCGCGCGAGCTGGTTTCACTGGCCGATACTTTAAAAAGACTGCCGTCGCTGCGAGAGGTTATCTCCGAATGCAAGGCGGGTATGCTTACCGAAATCCATCGGGCTATAGACGAGCTTGCGGACGTATACAGCCTGATTGACCAAACGATTGCGGAGGAGCCGCCGTTTTCGGTGAAGGACGGCGGAATCATCAAAGCCGGATACAGCGCCGAGGTGGATCTGCTCCGCTCGGATATGACCGACGGCAAAGGGGTAATTGCCGGCGTGCAGGAACGCGAAAGGGAGAAAACCGGCATTAAAAGCCTCAAGGTCGGCTATAACAAGGTGTTCGGCTATTACATAGAGGTCAGCAACTCCTATAAAACACAGGTGCCGGAGGATTATATAAGAAAACAGACACTGGTGAACGGCGAGCGTTTTATCACGCAGGAGCTTAAAGAGCTGGAGGCTCGGGTACTCGGCGCGAAAGACCGTGCGCGGCAGCTCGAATATGAAATATTTGAAGAGGTGCGTAAAAAAACGGCGCTTCAGCTTCACCGCATACAGCGCACGGCGCAGGCGGTTTCCTGTCTGGATGTGATTTTGTCCTTTGCCCAGACCGCCGCCGAGGGCGGATATGTCTGTCCTGAAATCGGGATGGACGGCAAAGTAGAAATAATCGACGGACGGCATCCGGTGCTTGAAACCATGCTGGATATCCCGTTTGTGCCAAACGACGTTAAATTAAACGTCGCTGAGGATCGCTGTCTAATAATAACCGGGCCGAACATGGCGGGAAAATCCACATATATGCGGCAGACGGCGCTCATTACCATCATGGCGCAGACCGGATCGTTCGTGCCGGCGAAATCCGCATATATAGGCATTGTGGACGCGGTGTTCACAAGGGTTGGCGCGTCGGACGATTTAGCGGCCGGGCAGTCGACATTTATGGTGGAGATGACCGAGGTCGCCAATATTTTAACGAACGCGACAAAAAACAGTTTGCTGATTTTCGACGAGATAGGGCGCGGCACCTCCACCTTTGACGGTATGTCGATAGCAAGGGCGGTGGTGGAATATGTCTGCGACAAAAAAAAGCTCGGGGCAAAGACACTGTTCGCCACCCATTACCACGAGCTCACCGAGCTTGAGGATCAGCTTGACGGTGTGAAAAATTACAACATCGCCGTTAAAAAGCGCGGGGATGAGATCACCTTTCTGCGCCGTATTGTGCGCGGGGGAGCGGACGACAGCTACGGCATTGAGGTCGCTAAGCTGGCCGGGGTGCCGGACGAGATTGTAAACCGGGCCCGGCAGGTGCTGAAAAGTCTGGAGACGCAGGGGCATGTACAGCCGAAAAGTGCCGGACGAAAAAAATCCATATTAAATGAAGATCAAAACGCGCAGCTCACAATGGGCTTTCAGGCTGAAAACGAGATTATTAAAACACTCAAACAAATGGATATAAATACCTTGACCCCGATTGAGGCAATGGCCAAGCTGTATGATATGATAAACCGGGCGCAAAAAATTGACGGGTAGCTTTTCTTGATTTGCGGTTGATCGACTATAATCTAATTACGGGATATCAGTGCGAATACAGAGGAGGTAATATCGTGGAAAATGTTGTACATCTAGTTGCTGTGGCAATAGGCTGGCTGATATGGACACTCACCGGCAACATCATCCTTGCGGCTCTGCTTGCGCTTTTGGCTGAGGGCATAATCATCACATTGCTGGTTGTCGTTGGAGGAAAAAGAAAGCAGGCAAAAGAACAGCTTGCCGCTTGGCAGGCGGGTACCGGCCCTATGCCTCCTCAGCGGAAACTGGGGTGGCGAATCGCATTGACGGCTGTCGTCGGTTTATCGGCGGCCATAATGACAATCGGATGGATAGTTTGGTCTGTTCTCAGTTTAGGAGCCATTGCGGAATACGAAAACTGGGGTTACTACTTTGCCGTTACATTAATTGTTATCTCTGTTGTGCTTATTTTTTTGGTGGTACTTTTTAATTTGCGCAAAGCGCTGAAATGGAATAAAAATCTGCAGAGCTAATCAGTATTTTTAAAGCGGAGGTTAGCTTTTTGCACCTGTTCTTGGAAGAAATTTTTTGTACGTTTATGAGAAAGTGAAAACACAAAACGCAAAGAAGGTATTGATATGAGTATTTACGATTTTACCGTGAAAGACAACCATGGGGAGTCTGTGTCACTGAAAAAATATGAGGGTAAGGTTTTGCTTATTGTCAATACGGCTACACAGTGCGGCCTGACGCCTCAGTATACGGCTCTGCAGGCGCTTTATAACAAATACAAAAACGCCGGGCTTGAAATACTGGATTTTCCATGCAATCAGTTTATGAATCAGGCACCAGAAGACGACGCGGGGATTGATGAATTTTGTTCACTTTACTATGACACTACCTTTCCGCGCTTTGCTAAAATTGACGTCAACGGCAAAAACGCCGCGCCGCTTTATGTGTGGCTTAAAGAGCAAGCTCCCGAGGATAAGGGCGACGAGAAAGCGAAGACATTCGAGGAAAAAGTGAAGTTGCTCACGCTGGATAACAAAAAGTCCGATATCAAGTGGAATTTTGGTAAATTTCTGATTGACCGAAAAGGCGGCGTGACGGCCCGTTATTCGCCCGCCTATATGATCGGAAACATTGATCGGGATATTGAGGCACTGCTGCAGGAAGGGAGATGAAACTATAAAATATGAAAATGAAAAAAATCCGTAAAAGGATTCTGCTGGCGTGCATTATTGTCGTCGTAATTGCGGCAGGCGTCGCGCTGTATATATTTTACCCGATGCTGACGATGACTCCCGCACAGACCGGCGCGGTAGAGGGTACGGATATTTTCGCGATAAGGAACGAGCGCAACGCGGTATATTTTATGCAAACCGCCGATGGGTATATTATGGTTGACACGGGTTCGGATAAAAATGGCATAGAAAAATCCATGCTTGATAACGGCATTGACGCCGTTCGCGTAAAATGGATATTGATTACGCACACCGATTACGACCATGTGGCCGCGCTGCCGTTATTCCCGGAAGCGGAAATATACATGAGCGAAGAGGAATTGCGTGGCATCACAGGCAAAAACAGTTTGCCTGTCAGCACTGACGGCATAAATCCTTTGACGGATGGGCAGGAGGTGCTGCTGGGCGGGGTAACGGTTAAAGGGATAAGCGCGCCGGGGCACGGATCGGGCCATATGGCATATCTGCTTGACGGCAAGTATTTGTTTACGGGCGA
>DOZQ01000216.1 GCA_003517915.1 Oscillospiraceae bacterium
TTTATCTGACAGTTAAATCAGACATATGGCTGACAGATGAAGCAGAAAGGCAAGGTATCAGCAAAAACGATGTTGTACAACTTTTAATCAACAAGGCAATGGAGAAGCGGGAAGCCGACACGGGCTAACTTTATCCCATAGATGAAGAGAAAGGAGGGAAACTGAAACGTGTATAAACCAGGATACAGCCTTGCGCTAACCGAAGAAAATATAGAAAAAGCAAAAAAAGCAATAAAAGGACTAGCCGGATTAAACGAACGTGAATGGGAATATGTTCAGTATTGCGTTACGTCTCAGTTTGAATTACTGTCCGACAAGCAACGCAAAAAGAACATCCTCAACATAAATGAGGACGCTCTAAATGCTTTAAAACTAGGCGGATTGATTCATTTTTCTAAAGAGCTTTGCGATCCACAATAAGAGATTTATGTAGGTGATAAACGTAACCTCCAACAATTACGTTTACATAATCTCCCTTGTGCGCCTTTTCTTTGTCGGAACTAAACCAGTCATCCGGCGCAGTTCCCTCTATGGCGTCGCCGGACTTCAATTCAGTCCAATGGCCTAAAATATTCGCAAAAGCCGTTACCATAACAATCACTCCCTCTCAAGGTGATTGTAACAAATCATTACAAAAAGAGCAACATCCCAAACCGAAAGGACTTGTAGGCCATGAAAAAGCAGCTAAAAAAAGCCTACAAAAGATTAGATATTATAAGTTGCAAAGGAATCATTAAAGACACGCTTGTCCCATACCTTGACGACTACGACGGGGAATACGTAACAACCCTAACCCCCGCCACAGTCTTCACAATCGAAAAGCATTACCACGAAGGTATGCTCATGGGCTGGAACATTAAGGCGGACGGCGTGTTGCTGGAAACGAAAAGCACAAAGCGCAAGGCGGTAAAATTTCTTAAGTTGCTGTCAAAAGGGAAGAAAAAGCGATTCATATCAAAGGAGACGTGAAACCATGCAGAAAAATCTAGTAAAAATCAAAGAATTCTGCGAGAAGGTAAAAGTTGATCCGAGAAAAGCGCGTCAATGGGCGAGAAGCAAAGTATTTCTGGACAATAAAATCTCCTTTGACGTGTCGGTGGATGAAACAAAGCCGCCACGCAAAGGCCGCGCAAGAAGGAATAAAGACTGGCGCATTGATCTTGACAGGTATTACGCCGCGCTGGATGAAGGACTGTTTCAACGGTAGGCCAGTCACAAAAAAAGGAGTTGTTCCAAATGGACTGTGCGGTAATTGAAAATTGCAAAGTAGCAACCGCCCTTATCGTATTTTATGAAGCGAAGCTGGCGGAAGTCGCTGCCGACAACGAAAAGCTAATGGCAGAAAACGATTTGCTGAAAACCCACATCAAAGAGTTAACCGAAGAGCTTGAAAAGCAATACGACGTTCTCATGACCGGCAAAATCGTAAGCGCCGCATACGGAGAGGAGGAAACCGATTGAAAGCCCGCTACATAGCAATATCCGCGATAATCCTATCCGGAATTATCGCAACAGAATACTGCATTTACTTAGCATACCAAGAGCGCGGATACTTCGCAATCGGCGGTGAATTCGCGCCGGTAGTGTTCGCGGTTGCGTTTAGCGCGGTTATCTTGCAGGTGTGCGAAAGGCGTAATGAGAGAGTTTAATGACGTTCTGAATCGTCTGACAAACCCAAAAGGTAGTCGGCTGAGATGTTGAAGTATTCACAGAGTTTTGCAATATTGTCTAAACTTGGACGCCGAATGCCATATTCAAAACGCTGAACAGTTACAGGCGTAACTTCTAGATATTCTGCAATCTGTTTTTGGGTAACTTGTTTTGTCAGTCTTTGTTGCTTTAATTTATCACCAAATTCTATTTTCATAACAACGCTCCAAAAATACTAGCGACGTGTTGGATCGCTAGATAGTCCGAGTAAGTAGTCGGCTGAAACATCAAAATATATGCATAGTTTAATTAAAGCGTCTGTATCTGGTAAGCGTTCGCCATATTCATATCTCTGATATGTTCGTAAAAGCAATCCAGAGCCTTCTGCAATATCTTTTTGCAGTAAATTTCGTTCAGTTTTTAATTGTATAAGTTTTTCACATAATTTTGGCATTATCAACACTCCAAAAAATTTAAAAAAACATTGACATGACCGAATGGGCGTGTTAATATATATCATGACATGACCGTTCGTTCATGTTAATAAAAAGGAGAGGGTGAAAATTACAGCACTAAAGTTAAAACGGCAACAAAAAGAAATAACGCAAGAGCTATTAGCTCAAAAAACAAACTTATTAGTAAGGACATATCAACGCTACGAATCCGGTGAACGCATACCAGACGTTCGCACAGCGATACGGATAGCGGAAGTCCTAGGAGTACCAATGCATCAACAATTTAAGGACTTGTTTGAAACACCACAGCGCCAACTGCGGGAAACAAGCCCATCAAAAAACAATTTACAGTCAAATGATACCACTGAATAACAAAAAAATCAATAGGAGTGTTGATTATGACAATGGAAAATTTTGAAAGGCTTAAGGAAGAATGGATAGCGGAAGCAACAGAAAGAGCTGTTCAGCAAATAACCGCAAAAAAGAAAGCTGACAGCGCATGGACGAGAGCAAAAAAGGAATTAGAACCGCAGGTCAAAGAGCGATACGGACTTCATGCTGGATACTGGATTTTCAACTCCGTGTCAACCATTGCAAGAAAGCTTTGGCACGTAAACACGGTTAGTAGTTTCGATGAAATCGATGTTACGCAAATCAAAACAATGCTAAACGAATTGCTTGGTGTTGTAGAAAAATACAATATCGAAGCTTAGTTTCAAACACATAAAGGCTTAAATTGTTTTTGCCGCCGGATCATTAGCCAATGACCCGGCGGCAAAAAGGAACATTAAAAAACTATCTCAATCAGATAGTATCAGAATTTTATATAAAAATCAAGCAGATTTTTTCTGGGGAGGCGTAATTATGTGCGACATCTGCAACAAAAGCCCGTGTGACCCGAGGTGTCCGAACGCGCCGGAAAGCACGCCAATTGCAATATGCGATTACTGCAACAACCCCATACGCAAGGGCGATAAAGATTTTTTTGAGATGCCCGACGGAACGTGTCTATGCAAAGATTGCGCGGACGATATGAGCGGAACGGATCTGCTTTTGAGCCTTGGGTGTACGGTGTGTTGCGCGGAGGCATTGGTATGATTGGCGACGGTACTGACAACAACAGAGCGCAATGGCTCCAAGAGCGAAGAAAAAGCATAGGCGGTTCTGACGCGGCTGCCATAATCGGCCTGAACAGATACACAACACCATACGTCGTTTGGGCGGACAAAACCGGCCTGCTTCCGGAAAAAGAGGACACAGAGGCTATGCGGCAAGGCAGAGACCTTGAAGAATATGTCGCGAAGCGATTCACCAAAAGCACAGGCAAATCAGTACGGCGCAACAACAGCATAATCCGCAACCCCAAATATCCGTTCGCGCACGCCAATATCGACCGGCAGATCGTAGGCGAACGCGCCGGCCTTGAATGCAAGACAACAAGCATCATGAATATGAAACGATTTAAAAACGGCGACTACCCGGAAGAATATTACTGCCAATGTGTCCACTATATGGCCGTTACCGGCTATGACAAATGGTATCTGGCCGTGCTGATTTTGAACCAAGGGTTTATGGTGTTTGAAATCGAGCGGGACGAGGATGAGATTGGCGCGTTAATGGAAGCCGAAAAAGCCTTTTGGGAGGCCTATGTTTTAAAGAACGTGCCGCCGCCTATGGACGGGAAGCCGGCGACGACCGAGGCGGTAAATCATGTATTCCGGACGGAAAGCGGCGGCGAAGCAGATATTTCCCATCTTTATCCGGATATTGAGAATTTGCAGGCCTTAAAGTCTCAAATCAAAGCGCTTAATGAACAAGCCGAAAAGATCGAGCAAGAAATCAGGCAAAGCCTGTCAGACAGCGACACAGGGCATTGCGGAAGGTTCACCGTAACTTGGCGGAATCAAACGCGGCGGACGCTTGATAAAAAACTTCTGCAAGCGTCCAATCCCTTGCTGGACTTATCGCCGTATGAAAAATCAACATCTTATCGTGTATTCAAGATTAAGGAGGAGGAAGAATAATGGCCGCTAAAATCCAAACAGCCGTTGCGCAAAATAATGCGCCAAACCAAAGAAAGGCCGGCAACTCACTGAATGTACTGATCAATTCATTTCTTGACAAAGAGGGTTTGCGCCGCCGATTCGACGAACTTTTGGGCCAGCGAACGCCGCAGTTTATGTCCGCGCTTGTATCGCTCTTGAACGCCGAATCCAAGCTGGCGGAGGCATTCCATCACAACCCGATGTCCGTTATTCAGTCCGCGCTGAAAGCCGCCGCTTATGATTTACCGATTGATCCGGCGCTTGGGTACGCCTATATCGTTCCGTTCAACAACAAAAAGGACGGCGTATCAACGCCGACAGCCACATTCATCCTTGGCTACAAGGGTATGCAGCAGCTTGCGCTTCGCACCGGCGCGTATGAGACGATTAATGTCGTTGATATACGCGAGGGCGAACTGAAAAGCTACAACCGGCTTACCGAAGAGATTGACCTGGAATTTATAGAGGATGAAGATGTGCGGGAATCAACTCAAATCATAGGGTATGTCGGCTATTTTAAGCTGATTAACGGCACGAAAAAGACGATTTATATGAGCAAAAAACAGATTGACGCGCATGAGAGAAAACACAGAAAAGGCAAATTCATGAGCAAAGGCTGGCGGGATGATTATGAGGCGATGTGCGCCAAAACCGTCATGCGCCGCCTGATCGGAAAATGGGGCTTGATGAGCATCGATTACCAGCAGGCGGACAAAAGGACAATTGCGGCGGCGGAAGCGATTGCCACCGGAAATTTTGATGATGAAGACGGCCCGATTATATCTGATTTCATATCGGATGATGATGCCGATTTGCCTGATAATCATGAGACAGGTACTGACGCTGACATTGCGACCGGCGAATCGGAACTTCCTGATTTTTTGCAATAAAAAACCATGTACGTACCCGGCGGAAACCGAACCGGGCGCGGACGGAACGGAATTATTTACAAAGAATAGGCGGTGACATATATGTATGGCGCGTCCGCTTAAAAAGGGAATTGCTTATTTTCCGCTTGACGTAGATTTTTTTGAAGACGACAAGGTTGAATACATTACGGCGCGGTTTGATGAAAAAGGCGAACTGATTGTCATTAAGCTGTTATGCGCCATATACCGGAACGGATATTATACGGATTGGAACAACGATAAGCAGCTCATATTTGCGAAACGCGCGGGAAAGAACGTTTCCCCTTCGTTAGTGAATGATGTGGTCACTGAATTGGTTAAGCGTGGTTTTTTTGACAAAGGCATTTTTAACTCGTTTGGCTTATTGACTTCCAAAGGCATTCAAACGCGGTATTTAGAAGCCGTTATCGGAAGAAAGAATGTGGATATTTGCCTTGATTACTGGTTGATCGACGTACCGAAAGATACGCCGAAAACAACTTTTAACGTTTCTCCCGGGATTTACTTCGTTTCTCCCGGGAGAAACGAANNAAGTAAATAATAAAACCATCATCAACAACATAAGCGCGCACGCGCGTGGGGATTCCACGGGCAAACCGGAACCCGCGTCCGCATCCGCCCAATCGCAGCTTCCGGGGTTATCAACGCACAGCGAGGCGATCCAAGAGGTACAGCGGCATTATGAGCAAAGCTTTGCCGGGCTCGTCAGTTCAACCGCCGTCATGCAAATCATTGATTTTCTGGATGCCGGCTTGGAAAGTGCGCTCATTTGCCGGGCGATTGACGAGAGCGTAAACGCCGGGGCGCGGAATTGGGTTTACGCAAGAAGCATATTGGACGCTTGCGTTACAAAAGGCTTGCTGACGCTTAGCCAATACACGCTAAGCGAAGCAAACAGACGAGCGTACAAGGCGCGACAGAACGGAGGGATAACCAGTGGATACGACAGCGCCGGAACTGCATACGCGCCTTCTGGCGGAGAGCTTGGCGCGGCTGTGGGAGGGGATACAGACGAATTGCGGGAAGGATTCAAGCGGCAAAGCGATAAATGGCGGCGCAAAGCCGATTGAATGTCCGATCTGCGGCGACACGGAATGCGTAATCGCAGACCGGGAGCGGAATATATGGCGCCCGTGCAAATGCCAGGAAGTGAAGCGCCAGCGGCGCATACTGGCAAGATGCGGCCTGTCAGAAGCGTTTCGGAGAAAGACCCTTGAAAATTACGAGGAACGCAACGAACACGCGGCGGCTATGAAGGGTATGGCTTGCGATTATGCCGCGAACACAACCGGCGGCGCACTGAAAAGCATCGGATTTTTCGGGCAAAGCGGCATAGGCAAAACGCATTTGAGTATCGCGCTGGCTAATATTCTGATGCAAAAAGGCATAGCGGTACTGTATATGCCGTATGTCGAAAAGATCAAGGAATTAAAAGACTTGAACCGCTTGCAGAGCCGGCATGACGTGGAGGACGCTTGTTATGACAAGGCCATAGCGCCGCTGAAAACGGTTCGGGTGCTGATGATCGACGATTTATTCAAGCGGTCTGAAGACAGATATAACCAAGCAAATCCGGCGGACGTGCGGATTATGTTTGAAATCCTCAACGACCGTTATTTAAAGGGGCTTCCCGTTATCGTTTCAAGCGAACTGACGCTGACGGAGATTATCCGGATAGACGAGGCGTTCGGGGGGCGGCTGATTGAAATGTGCGGGGAATACTGCTACGAAGCCGAAAAGGATCAGCGGCTCAATTATCGGCTGAAGGACGTTTTGGGCGGCTGATGGAGAGGTTGGGCAATTTACATGACCGAATTCTGGATCGACTACAAAATAACCGGAACCGACAGTCTGAATTCAATCTACTCTGGAAAGCATTTTTCAAACCGGAAGAATTATGTAAACGCTGTAAAAATACTTGTCGCAAGTCAGATGAAGCGGCAGATTCGCAAAAAAATTTATAAAAATCCGGTTATAATCAGCATTTCATTCCCGGAGGATAGGCTGGATATAGACAATCACTCGTATTTCAGCAAATGCGTGATCGACAGCCTGAAAGGGTATTTGATCGCGGATGACGGGCCTAAGCATGTTTATGGGGTGGTTCAGGTTTTTGACGCTAAGTTGAAACGGATATTGGTTCAGGTGAGCGAGTTTGACGGGGAGGAAAATTATTGATGAGCGGCAGAAAGGATGATAATGACATGGACGGATTAAAACCAGACAAAAAATACATATATTGCGCCCGATGCGGCGAGGAACTTGGCGGCACATACCACTTTTACGTCGACAACTACCTGCAAGTGAAATATTTCGAACAGCAGGACGGGAGCGACAACGCCTTCTGCTCAGAAACATGCGCCGCTGTACGGGCACAAGAGCGGGAAAGCCAGTAAAACGCACTGGATGTGCTTTATGAAAACGGCGGAGGTAATCTAATGGGAATCCAAACAAGCCTATTCGATGAGCTAATCGTAGACAATTTTGCCGGAGGCGGGGGCGCAAGCACCGGCATAGAACTGGCAACCGGCAGGCAGGTAGACATAGCCATAAACCACGACCCGTCAGCCATAGCAATGCATAAGCGCAACCATCCGTACACGGAGCATTATTGCGAAAGCGTTTGGGACGCAGACCCGCGCAAGATAACGCATGGAAAGCGTGTCGCGCTTGCCTGGTTCTCCCCGGACTGCAAACACTTCTCCAAGGCAAAGGGCGGAAAGCCGATTGACAAGAAAATCCGGGGCCTTGCGTGGGTTGCGGTTAAATGGGCCGCTGCGGTAAAACCGCGTGTGATCATCCTGGAGAATGTTGAGGAATTTAAGACATGGGGGCCTGTCATGGATGGAAAACCAGTCAGGAAAAAGGCGGGCCATACATTCAAAAGCTTTGTAAATGCGTTGCGCGCGCACGGTTATACGGTAGACTGGCGCGAATTAAAAGCCTGTGACTACGGCGCTCCGACCATCCGAAAGCGGTTTTTCCTGATTGCGCGGAGTGACGGCAAACCTATTAAATGGCCGGAACCAACGCACGGATCACCTGACAGCGAGGCGGTAAAGACCGGCAAACTTAAACCTTGGCGCGTCGCGGCGGATATAATCGACTGGTCTCTGCCTTGCCCGTCCGTCTTTGATACAGCGGATGAGATATATAAAAAACACGGGACACGGGCGGTCCGGCCGCTGGCCGACGCGACATTGCGGCGGATCGCGCGGGGATTGCAGAAGTTTGTGTTTGAGAACTCGGAGCCGTTTATCATACAGGTAAATCACACAGGAGAACGCTTTCGCGGACAAATAGCATCTGAACCACTGCAAACAGTCACGGCAAAGCTTGGTTATGGCGTCGTTACCCCATACCTCATGCAGTGTCATGCTAGGTTTGGAAAAGACGAATACAGCAGCGCGACAGAACCGGCAAAAACGGTACTTGCACGAACGGAACTGGCTCTTGTCGCCCCGACGCTTATACAATACCACGGGGAACAGTCAACGCGAGAGGTGCGCGGCCAGACGGTAAGCAAACCCATGTTGACAGCAGATGCGGCCAACAGATACGGGCTTGTGACGGCTTTCTTATCGAAATATTACGGCGGCGGCTATGAGGGAGCGGGAGCCACGACCGCCGAACCGCTACCCACTATAACAGGAATAGACCACAACGCGCTTATAACGTCGCACTTGACAATTTTCAGAAATCATTGCGACGGACAGCAACTAACCGAACCCTTCAACACCATAATGACAAGCGCGGGGCATTTTGGGGAGGTTCGGGCGTTCTTGGTAAGACAATACGGGGAGAGCGCGACCGAAACTGTAAAGATAAACGGTGAGCAATACGCCATTGTTGACATTGGACTTCGTATGCTGCCCCCCCGCGAACTTTTCAACGCACAGGGCTTCCCTACAGACTATAACATCGAAACCGGGCCGAACGGCGACCCCATATCAAAGGCCGCGCAAATAGCCCGATGCGGAAACGCGGTTCCGCCGCCGTTTGCTGAGGCGCTTGTCCGGGCTAATTTGCCGGAAATGTGCGGGCGGAAGATCGGGACGATGGAAGAGTTGGACCGGGCGTTTGTTGGGTAGAGGTCAAAATGAAAATCGGTTTGATTGATGTAGACGGCCACAACTTCCCAAATTTACCGCTGATGAAAATATCGGCATTTTATAAAGGCCACGGCGATACGGCGGAATTTTACGATCCGCTGGAGGGCCAATGTGCTCCGTATGACAAGGTCTATATAAGCAAGGTTTTTACCTTTACAGCTGACTATCAATATCCGATCTATGCGGATGAGATCATCTCCGGCGGAACCGGATACGATATAAGCGAGAAACTGCCGCCTGATATGGAATCCGTCATGCCCGACTACAGCCTCTACCCGCGATACAGCGAAGCATACGGATTTTTAACCCGAGGATGCCCGCGGCAGTGTAAATTTTGCATCGTCGGCCAAAAGGAAGGGGTTGTATCACGAAAGGTTTCAGACCTATCCGGTTTTTGGAACGGGCAAAAAAGTATCAAGCTGCTGGATCCGAACTTACTGGCCTGCCGTGACCGCATCAGCTTGTTAGAGCAGCTTATTGACAGCCAATCATGGATTGACTTTACGCAGGGTCTTGACATTCGCCTGATGACGGAAGAAATCACGGATTTGATCATGAAGTGCAAAAAGAAAATGATCCATTTCGCTTGGGACAGTGAAAAAGACAGTGCGTTGATATGTGAAAAACTCAGGGCTTTCAAGAAGCAGACCGGGATTGACAGGCGAAAAGCCGGCGTTTACGTCTTGACAAATTTCAATACGTCCTTTGCATTCGATTTATACAGGGTGTACGAAATCAGGAGCATGGGGTTTGATCCATACATCATGATTTACGATAAAGAGAAAGCAGATCGGCAGTATATACGGCTGCAACGGTGGGTTAACGGGAAAAGGATTTTCAGAACATGCGAAAGGTTTGAGGATTATAAGCCTAAGATTGGATAGTAACACCGGGCGGCCCAGCTAACCGCCCGGAAGGGAAATGGCGCTGTTTCCTCTCAAGGCTTAAAAAGAGGGCGAAAATATGTCAGAAATACAATACAAAGCGAAACAACTGAGATATAAGAAAGCGGCTCTGCAAATGCTGCAAAGGGATTCCATAGAAGATGAATTGTACGAAATTATGGCAAGTTGCGAAGACGTACGCTGGTTTATGGAAAGTGACGACGGTTCTCTGTTAAACGCTATGGACAGCGACGAAGAAGATGAATATGAGTTTCGGATGGCATTCAGCGGCTTGTCGGGTAAATGCGAAGCATTGAACGAGATTATCCGCGATAACATGATTACGAAACATTTCGATGACTTTATGGTTGGCTTGCTTGGAAACCGCTATAAGTGCATTGGATACGATTCCTATGAAGAAGATTATTACAGTTTAACAAGCTTTGAGGGCGGTTTAGCCGAAAGGGAATCCACTAAACGGCTGATGCGGCTGACAAAGGAAAAATTGCTGGCTATTTGCGGACAGTGCCTGGGGGTTACGTTGTCTATTTTGGATATAAGGCACAGCTATGACTATCTGAAATCGGCGTTTGATGTGCTGAAAGAACAAAACACTTCTGTCTTGCAGTGCATAAAGGACATTGAAGCCGCATACATAGACTGGTTGCGGATTTACCAGCGGAGATATGGCTTAATTGATGAAAGGTTGATTACCGGACAATTATGCACAGACAATAAAAAGGCATGGGTTGTTTACGATAGTGATTTTTATGTTTCGGTTGTTCAGGGCGGTGTCGCGCTTGTTTCTGACCGCTATTTTGAGGTTGACCCGGCTACGGCGGAGCCGGTGGCGGTGGAAGTGAACTATATCCAACAAAGAGCGGATGATGACAAACTGCCGTTTTGTCCTAATTGCGAAACTCAATTGGGTGGATATGATAATTGCGAAATGGAAGTCTTTGAGCATTTTAAGTATTGCCCATGGTGCGGCCAACGGTTAGATTGGAACGCTATCCAATAAAAAAGCGGATAGCGGGAATCGAACCCGCAACCTCAGCTTGGGAAGCTGATGTTTTACCATTAAACTATACCCGCATGGGTTGATTGTAATCTTTGCGCGGAGCGTTGTCAATAAAAAAATAATGAGTATGATCGGAGAGAGACACAGAATGAGTAAGAGAATCAAAAAAGCGCCGGGTGCGGCGACAAACCCTTTTGTGCTGGAAGTAAAAGGCATGAGCGTGCGCACTAAATCAATGGATTTTCAATCCATCAAAGCAAGCGTGATATTTACGAGTGACAGTCACGGAGAAGTGCGTTTTTCCCAATATGAAGAAGCTCATACTATTTACAACTAAACA
>DOZQ01000098.1 GCA_003517915.1 Oscillospiraceae bacterium
AGACCGGCTTATGCCGGCCTGCTCTTCATTTATGTGCTAATCAAATCATTGTAGGGGCGGGAAATAAAATCCAGAAAATGCCGCACCAAACTTTCTTCGTGCATAATCGGAAGCGGGCGTCCTGGCGCAGCCGATTAATCCAGCACCAGATTAATGTAAGGATGCGCATTATTTTCCGGCGACGAAAAATCCGCCACAAGCGGCTTTAGCATCGCAAAGCCGTCGATATGAGTTTCTCCCTGCCGATAGGACGTATCCGAACGCAGTCTTAGCTCATAATACGTTACCGGAAAATAACGCGCGACCGTCGCAAGCGCGTTTTGCAGCTCTGCATCCTCACACATAATTTCTTTGACAGCCATGCGATCTCCATGAGGAACAAGTATCGCGTAACCCGGCTCTCCCCCGCAGGAAAATCCCAAAACCTCCCCGCCTTGCATCGCCGTCTCCCGAATAATATAGTCCATTGCGCTGATATCCCAAAAAGCGGCGTATTCATGCCGCTCCAAACAACGCGCCGCCGCCCGTGCCATCATATCCCCTGTCACTGTGATTTTCGGGAGTACCCTCCCCACGCTCACCTCGGAAATACCAAGAGTCAGATGCTTCATATAAAAAGCTGTGCGGTAGCCCATTTTCTCATAGTATGCAAATAAAGATTGTTCCCCCGGAACCAAAACGGAATAGGCCTGCCCTTTTTGCCGCGCGGCAATTTCCGCTTGGTTTAAAAGCTTCCGCATAAGCCCTCTTCCCCGGTATTCGGGGAGAGTCGCCNNCGCATAAATATAATGCGATGGCCTGAGCGCACCTTTTGCCATAATATCGAGCGGCAGCATATAGACGACCGATACCGGCCGGCCTGACTCTCTGTAAATCAGAGCTTCCTCCGGCTTAAAACGTTGAGAAAAAAATAAGTCTATATACTCCCCCGGATCACCAAAACAAACGCTCCAAATTTGTTTTAAAGCAGCAATATCCTTAATCGCGGCAAAATCAATCATTTTTCTGTTCCACCCGATTATTATTTAATAAGTTTAGCAAAATATTTCGTAAGCCAAATAGCAGGATAATAAGATCTTTTCGCTTTTCGAAGCCCCTCCGCTCCGGTGTCCTCTTCCCTGTTGATGTATTTGACATCCTCGGCTATATCACTCGCAAAGCACTGATTTATCATGGCATAAGCACCCTGAATATCACCAAACGCCTTTTCGATGTGTATACAGTAAGTATCCTGCGACAAACGTTCGCCTATGGTGTAAGCAACAACGCGCCCGTCCACCCGGATGAGCCCTCCCTGAAATCCCAGTTCGTCAAAATAGCGCAGAGAAGTCGCCACGGCGCATGCCTCCTCGGTTAATCCCTCATCGTCCAAGCATCCGTGCTGCTTGCACCATTCTTTGTTCATTCTTACGCATTCACTCAAGTTTTCACCAGAAACCCGTTCATAAACATAATTGTTATTTTCTTTAAATCTTGCTATGTGATTACGCTTGCTGTGGTATTTTTTCCCCGAAAGCGTAATAAGATCCTTCGATTCATAAATGTAGTCAAAGCCGCTTTCATACGCCTCAAACTCAAACCTGCCGGGCATAATTTCGTTGAGCTGCACCTTGGCTTCCTCACAAATCCCATAGAGCACAAAAGGATGTCCGCACTCGTCGGCATCCCGCATCAGCGCTTTTATAACCGCTTTCAGATCTCCGCTGCCGGCGGGGAAAAGATATATCTGCCGCTTAAGGGATTTTGCGGTAATAAAATCATTTATACGGGCAATTTTAAGCTCGTTCGGTATTCTCCAGATATAAAGGTTACCAAAGCAATATTCACATCCCCTGAAAGAGGAACAGGCCAAAAGCTCATCCACCCAGGGCTTATCTGAAAGCTCGGCGTAAGCAAAGTCTACTTTATTGGTAATCATTTTCTCATTACACCATCCTTTACAATCAAGTAACGATACGCACAGTTTTGTTTATAGATTAAAAAACAGCTTGATTCTATCTGCTGTAAGCTCCGCTTTTCTTTTCGCCTCCGAGCTTTGCTCCACCGGTAACGCATCGGTTCCAGCGGCGTACAGGCTTCCAATCTGCTCAGCTCCAAGCGAATGAAACAAAAGTGAGGACACCCCCTCGCAGGGTAAAAACATGTTGTTCCACTTTGCCCCGGCGGTGAAAATATTGACGCCGCCCTTGATCTTCGCCGGCTTCTCCATGTCCTTTCTTACGTTAGCCGCTGCCCAGAAGGTTTGAACCCGGCTGGCCAGCGTCATCAGCTTGGCCGAAATAATGCCGAAATGTACCGGCGACGCAATAAGAAAAAGCTCGGCCCAATCTATAAGCTTATAAATATCTTGCATCTCGTCCTTGACGGCGCATCCGGGATTTTCAAAGCAGTATTTGCAGTCGAAACAGGCAGCGACATCGGCATCATAAGTATGCACCGTTTTTATTTCGCCATCCAGCTTTTCGGTCAGCATAGCGGCAAGAGTCATGGTCTGCCCCGTTTTATTCGGCGACCCGTTCAAAAGAAGTATCTTCATTTTCGGATATTTCATCCTTTTCTTCACTTTGCTTTTCAAAAAACCTGCTGTTCCTTATAAAATAAAGCAGCAGACAAATAAGTGATGCAACCAAATAAATCGCCGCGAATACCCTGGACGACTGAGGTAAAAATCCCAAAGCGGGGGCGTGAGTAAAGCCAGTGGCGGAAGCGAAGGCAAGCGCCAAGGAAGTGACCGCCGCCGCTATAAAACGCCGGTCGATTACAAAGCACGTCCAAACTGCCAAAAACAAACTGGTTAATAGCGCGCCTTGCGATAAAGCATATACCCCGCCGACAGGAAACGCCGCTACCTCAAACGCCCGATAACCCAGTTGCTCAATACCGGTTCCGGCAGCCTGCAGTGCCGCGTCGATCGCCGTGGCCAAATACTGAGCGACAATAGGTATAAGCGAAAGAAACACCGCAGGCAGATGCCTTCTAGGCGATACCTTCACTGCCTGCGCGGCCGAGACAAGCCCGACAAACACAAGAATCGGCATAACGGCGGTGTAAGGAATCACATTCACTATTATACCCATAAGACCGCCGAAGCATAAAACTGCGTAGACCGCCGCGTTTATTACCGAATAACCGGCTCTGGCTCCTATGCTTTTCCAGCCGGGGTGCCCATAATATACGGTCGTGGGAAACGGGCAGCCAAAAATCGATCCTATTAGAGTACCGGCTCCGTCGACTATCATAGACCGCCTTACCGGATAGTTGTCTCCAGCCTTGCGGGCACTCTCACAGCCTTGCAGAGTGCATATAAAATTGCTGATTTGCAGCGGAAGCACAACCGGTAAAAACGGCAGTACCTTTTTCATGCCGTGAAATATGTCCATAATTGCGGGCTGAGGCGGCGCCGGTGATACGTTTGTAAATGCCGAACTGAGCGCTGAAAAATCCATGTTGCCGCTGAGCCATGCTATAGCTACACTGAGCATAACTCCGACAACCCCTGCCGGTATACCGAACGGCAAGCGCAGCTTTGAAAGAAACGTAACCAGAATCACAATGAGAGAAAGCAGCGATATAAGCGGCTGATCAAAAATATTCAACATTGAAACCAGCGATAACCAAACCACCGCACCTGAGGCTAAATTCCCCAGCAAAGCGGCTGTTGGCGTAATTTTGACAATCCATTTGCCGGCAAAGGCTCCTAAAACCTCAATAAATCCTCCAATAAAACATGCGGCAAGACCCACCTGCCAGGCA
>DOZQ01000094.1 GCA_003517915.1 Oscillospiraceae bacterium
CGGAATAAAATACGGAGAATGGCAAACAAAAGAAAAACTCCGACCCCGCCGGCCACCGACAAAATCAATGTAAGGTTTGGAATTGTGGGCACTAATTCCGCCAGCACCTGCAAGTCAGGCTCGGCCGTCGTAATGATTACGCCCATGGCAAAGCTGACGGCGCAGACAAGAATAATTTTTTTAGTTTTTGTCATAACCGCGCCGATATCCTCACCTATCGGAATCATTGATATATCGGCGCCCAAGGTGAAAAGCCCCATACCAACAATCAACAGTACGGCGCCGACTAAAAATAACAGCAGCGTACCCGCCGGCATAGGTGTGATGATAACACTCATAAGAAATACGACGACAGTAATCGGCAGCACCGCGGAAAGCGCTTCATGTATGGTTTGTTTCAGCTTTCTTTTCACAGCACCACCTCAATACACAATAAATGCAAGTAATAGACACCACCTAAATACATATTATAGTTAAACTATTTAAAATTATAGCATATTTTCGCTTGGAACTCAAACTGCATAAGGGCTGATTAAAAAGTGACGCTTTATGGGCAAGCAGGCTTACGTAATATTGGATGGGCGCGCTTGTTGGGTACGATATAAGCGCCCTGACAATGATATGCGACCATCATCGGTGCGGGCAACGTAACGGTTATGGCGACCAAAGCAGGCGATACAGAATATAATGAGACCGCCGCCACACTGGAAATTGTTGTGAACAGAAAAGGAGTATTCACTCCGGAAGCCGCGGATGGAAACAAACTGACTTTCGACGTTTCTTCATTAAATGGTTTATATGGGGTCATCGTCTCGGCAGACACGTTGAAACCGACCGACCCGCTCGGCTCTAATAATTCGCTCAGTCCTGCTGGCTCGGGCGGCTCTTCAAATACTGACGACCACGGAATAACGCCGATGTTGATTCTGCAGATAAACCAAAATCCCGGCTAATGCCGCATCAATATCTAAATCGAAAATCCTTGGGAACTGAGGTTTCCAAGGATTTTTAGCTGTTTTAGTGCCTTTATTTATAGTATTAAAAACAGACAGAGAATAAAATCCATATAAATGAGACATAAATGCATTTACTTTTTTTTAAAAAATAGGGATAATGCATTATGAAGCGGATTGTCAAAATAAATTATAAATTATAAATATGTTTTATCTTTATGTTAAACATTGATATCTATTGCTGAAAACGCTATTATTTAAAGTCATGTAGTTACCTGTTTTTCAGCTGTTAAACAAGAAAATACGGATATATCTGTGGCTGCTTACAGAGGGGGTGTAAAAATAGGCAAAGCCGGAGACTGTGTCCGGATATCGCGGAAATATAAAAATATTTTAGAGAAGGAGAAATGAAAGAGTGTATCGACCAAATGTTAAAAAAGGAGGATCATTGCTGCTGGCTATTATAATGATAATGTTAGCGGCGGTTACGACTGTTTCGGGCAGCACCGAGCCTTTGAGGGCTGAGACCCAGCTTGTCACCACATATGAGCGGGTACAGCAGCTTTCCGACATTGATCCGGAAGAGGACTATGTTCTGGCGATTGACCGCGTAATACCGATCGGCGCCACCGGCTCCGATCCCGAAATGATGGTCGCCATATCTACAGGCAGGCCGTCCGGCTGGGCGGTGAATTTCGTCTACGAGCCGTTCAGCGCCGAACAGGACGCAAGCAACGCAGGGCTTGTGTGGAATTTTGAGCCCGATGGCTCGGGCTACCGCATCAAAAAAGCCGGCGGCGAAGCAAATGAGTATCTTACAGAAACCGCTGGCCCGGCGGCGACGCTCGGCGCGCCGCAGACATTTTACCTCTTGCCGGGCAGCGACCCGGAAAACGGGGATGGATTCAGAATAAGAACCGGCACGTCAGC
The DNA here is from genome assembly GCA_003517915.1 of Oscillospiraceae bacterium. Taxonomy (GTDB): domain Bacteria; phylum Bacillota; class Clostridia; order Oscillospirales; family Acutalibacteraceae; genus UBA8129. The sequence goes on from DOZQ01000094.1 coordinate 1,884, forward strand.
CGGGAATTATCTGGGATTTACAAACCTGTATGACCCCGGCGACGGTGCTGTTTCCTCGTTTTCCTTCTTCAGTGACACGGCCAACACGGTTTTCCGCTTTTATAAGGTTGTGGAGCGCGAGATTGAAATTATTGTCGAGCCGGATTTCACCGGTAACGAGTGGACTACGAACGCGGTCTACGCCATAAACCGCGAGGATCCGCACGCGAACTTCATCGCGTATGACAACGAAGCCGACGCGAAAGAGTATCACACCCTTCATAAAGAAAAAAGCGACTACTATTACAGCCTGGATGGTACCTGGAAATTCCACTGGGCGCACAATCCCGCCAACCGCGCGTCGGAAACCGCCACGCCGGGCTTCACCGGGCTGGAATATGACGACAGCGGGTGGGACGATACGGAAGTGCCCAAAATGTGGCAGGCGAACTTTAAGGAAAACGGAGACTTCAAATACGACGGATACATCTTTATGACCTCGGGCGTACCCTGGGGCGGAACCTTCCGCGACCCGATTGCCGAACGCGACGTCACCAACACGGGTGTCAATCAGCCGAACGCGCCGTCAACATGGAATCCGGTCGCGACCTACCGCAAAACCTTCACCGTGCCCGAGCAGTGGAGAGACGAGAACCGCTCGGTCTACGTTCATTTTGACGGCGTAGGCTCCAACTGCTATGTTTGGATCAACGGCAATCGTATCGGTTACGCCGAGGACACCTTCTCTCAAAAGGATTTTGATCTTACCCCATACATAAATTATACCGGTGAAAACGTTATTACCGTTCAGGTATTCCGCTGGTCGTCGGGTACCTGGTGGGAGCTGCAGGATATGAACCGCCTGTCCGGCATATTCCGCAGCGTATATCTGGTCGGCCGCGCGAAGGTCAACCTCTATGACGTGCAGACCCTTACCACTCCCGTAACCGAGGATGTATATGACGGTGACTGGAACCTGAATATCAAATCGCTGCTGCGCGACCTCGGTGCCACCGACGCCGAGCGAAACAACGCCCGCCTTGAGGCCAAGCTGTACGACGCCTCTGATAACCTTGTCAGCCAGATATCCTCATCGGGTGCGCCTGAATTTACCACCCGGGAGAACACCCTCGGCAACAGCTTCCGCGCGGCCGACAGCGTGCTGAACATGCGGGTCGCGACACCCAATTTGTGGTCCGCGGAAAAACCGTATTTATACAAGCTGGTGCTTAGCCTGTATAACGGCACCCGTGCGACCGAAATCACCTGTATAAGAATCGGCTTCCGCCAGGTCAAGATTGTAAACGTAGGTAACGCCGCGAATGTCCGTTTCCTTATAAACGGCTCACGCATACTGCTAAACGGCGCGAACCAGCACGAATCAAACCCGGAAACCGGTTATACCCAGACGCTTGAGCTTATGCGCACGGATATTGAGATCATGAAGAATCACAACATCAACGCCATGCGCATGTCGCATTATCCGCATGATGTGCGTTACTATGACCTGTGCGACGAATACGGCATATATGTTATGGATGAGGCCAACCTTGAGTGCCACGGCGCCACGTCGGTCGTCAATTCACTGAATACCGTCAACGCCTGGGCTCCTGCGATACAAGACCGCATCAACACCATGATGCACCGCACATGGAACAGTCCCAGTGTAATCTCGTGGTCGATGGGTAACGAGAACAACAGTATCGCCACGGCGGCGGTACCGCGCTACAACGAAATCACCACCGTTTTCGCAAAGCAGAAGGATCCCTCCAGGCCGATACACGCGCAGTATCTGAACAGCCCCAACGTCAATATCGCCCTGCAGCCGGATTTCTACAGCGGAATGTACGCCACCGCCTCCGGCTGGCGCAATACCGTAAACACAACGACCAGAGCGACTTTGCAGTGCGAATATCTTCACACTATGGGCAACTCCGGCGGCAATATGGACGAATACATGGAAGTCTTTGAATTGCCCAGCACCAGCGGAGGCTTTAGCTGGGATTTTGTCGACCAGACCCTTTGGACTCCCATTCGCAACGATGACGACACGTGGGACGGCGAATCCTGGTACCTCGGCTTCGGCGGCGACTGGGCCGGCGACTGGGGCAGCGGCAACCATTCCGCCAACATAAACTCCGACGGCATGATCAGCGGCGACCGCAGGCTGTATCCCTCCATACACCAAATCAAATACGGCTACCGCATGCTCAAGGTCACCGGTTTTGATCAGACGGCGGGAACATACACGGTCAGCAACAAATTTGTCTTTACAAACGCCAATGAGTATGACATGGCCTGGGAACTTTTGGAAAACAGCAGGGTCATTCAAAGCGGAACGGCGGATCTCGACATACCTCCCGCACCGTCGGGCGTCGCGAATACCTCTATGACCAGCAGAACCTTCGAGCTTCCATTCACCCGCCCCGCAACAATAAAGCCCGGAGCCGAATATCTGTTTAATGTAATTTTCAAAGAGAAGAACGATACATTATGGGCGGACGCAGGCTATGTGATTGCCGAAAATCAAAATGTGGTGGATTTCAGCATCGAGCGCGACCCGTTCACGGTGGTACCGGCCGGCGCGCTGGACGTCGTGGAAACCGACGACAGTGTGACCATTACCGGCAGGGATGCGGATTTCTCGGTGACAATCAACAAGCAGGACGGCACAATCGGGGCCTATAAGTTCAAAGGGCGCGACCTGCTGAACGCCGGCCCGGCGCCGAGCTTCTGGCGCTCGCCGAACGACAACGAAAAAGCTTGGTACACAGGCGGTACCAATTCGGAGTCGACCTTCATGAACAACTACAACTGGCGGGACACCGGCAGAACCAGGACGACCGATTCCGCGAACATTTCGGTTCAAAAAGAGAACGCATATACGAAGATAACCGTCGGCGGAACATTCCCCAACAAAACAAATGCGGATTATAAGACGGTTTATACCATCTATCCCAACGGCGAGGTAAACGTCGCTTACGATTACAGCTTCGGCACACAGAGCGGCGGCCATCAGTACGCGCCGGAAATCGGCAGCATCATGACCGTGTCGCCGGGCTTTGACAACATGACCTGGTACGGCCGCCGGGGCGAGACTCACGTCGACCGCAAAACCGGCTCGCCTGTGGGGATCAATGAGATGACGGTCGATGAAAACTTCACCGCGTATTCCCGTACGCAGGAAACCGGCTTTAAGGTGGATACCCGCTGGTTTGCCCTGACCGACGACGCCGGCTTCGGTATGCTCGTCAAGGGCGGCGGAATAATTCCGACACCGCCGAATACATCCACGATGGTTGACACGCCGCTGATTCAGTTCAGCGCACTCCATTATACGCCGGAGGATCTCACTCCCTCCAACAACTCGGCGGGTCTGCTCAGACATCCGTATCAGCTGGTGAAGAGAGATGACATAACCCTGCGCGTGGCTATCACAAGCACCGGCGTCGGCGGCGACAACATGTGGGGCGCGACGCCGCTCATACCCTATCGCGTCAACGTTAATAACAACACCTACATCTATAATTACAGCATCATGCCGGTTGAGGAACTGGATATAGAGGACGCGTTTGATTACGCGGCGCTGGCGCCTTATGAAGACGCGCAGATGCTGGACTTCGAGCTTGCCGGCGCTAAGGGCGTTATTGATCCGGCCGCGGGTACGGTCGAGGTCGTACTGCCCGGCGGCACTTCCCTTGCTGGACTCACTCCGGTAATCGAGGTAAACGAGGGCTCGACCGTCACGCCGGCAGGGTCTAAGGATTTCTCCTCCCCCGTGATCTACCGTGTAAGGTCGCAGGGCGGCGGCGTGACAAAAGAGTATACGGTTAAAGTAAGCTACGGCTATGACGTGACATTTGATCTCAGGGGCGGCTCTATCGGAGGAACTCCCGGCAATGTGGTGGCGCTGGTCGCTTCGGGGGAAAGGGTCGCTTTGCCGGGTACGCCGGTGCTCAGGCTGGACGGCGCTACCTTCAGCTTCGAGGGCTGGTCGGATACCCCGGGCGGCGAGCCCGTCGATCCCACGCAGATTGCCATAACCGAAGATACGGTGTTCTACGCGCTTTGGGACAACCCGGTAATTGAGCTGTATGCTATCGGAGACGCCGGGCTCAAGACCTGGCAGTATGAGAAAGTCGCAAACTACGGCAGAGACGGCAACATGCTGCTGCGCACTCAACGCACTCCAAACGACTATGGCATGTTTGGCCAAAACTTCAGCAGCACCTCACAATCAGACAGCACCGACATAAAAACAGCTTTAATCATGTTTGACGTNNACATAAAAACAGCCTTGGTCATGTTTGACGTCTCGGAACTGGATCCCGCCGTCGTCGGCACCGCCACGCTCCACCTGACCCATCTGACAGGCGGTTCGGGGAATCACCGCATCAACGCCGCTAAGCTCCCCTCCACATGGAATGAAACGTCGGTCACATGGAACAATCATCCGCGTACACAAATCGAGCTGGATACGCAGGTGCAGTCCAACCAATATCGGGCGGGCAGCACACAGCGGGCCATTGAGCTGGATGTTAGCGACATTATAAAAGGACTTACGAGCGACGAAAGCAGATTAAGTTTTGTGCTTGCAAGCTCGGTCAACAATAATGAAACCCAGCTTATGTCCAGAAACAACGCGTCGGCGGTGACCAATCCGAAGCTCGGGCCTTGGATAGAAATCCCGCTGGATGCTCTGGCAATCAACGGGCAACCGGCTGATCAGGCGGCCTCACAAGGCGGTGACGCCACCTTTACAATCGACGCCACGGGAACTCCGCAGCCAACCTATCAGTGGCAGGTTTCCGCGAACGGCGCCGTGTGGAGCGATATCGCGGGCGCGACCGGCGACTCGCTCACTGTGGAGGACGTCACGAAAGACCAGAGCGGCAGTCAATACCGCTGTGTCATCACAAATATTACCGGCTCGCTCGAATCCGAAGCCGCCGTGCTTCAGGTAGCCGATACAATTGTCGGATTTGAGAGCGGCGATAATACGGTCGACACAGTGACTGTTATGATGACCGCGCCGGACGAAACCGATTTGATACTCGCCGCCTATGACGCGGCCGGCAAAATGATTGCCACTGCGACATACCAGCCGTCGGCGGCAGGGGTGGAGGTTATTGACGTTGACTTTGACTGCGAAGGCGCGGCTGTAGTTAAGGCTTTTCTGTGGAATAAGGATTTTGTCCCGCTGTGCAAATCAAAAGACGTGTTTGTGCGATAATTACGATAATACTGTAAGAGTATAATATAATGGGCGCCCCGCCGGGGCGCCCATTATATTATTCCGGTATTAAAATGCCGGAGTAATATTTTGCCACAAAGAATTTTCCCATGCTTGAAACCGCATGCTAAATGCAGTAAAATAAAGAATAGAAGTTCAGACTTTGATTATACCCCCGCCTAACAAATAACAGAGAGTTGAGTTTAGCATGAGAAGAAGTGACCGCGAGATAAAATCCCACGAGGAGATAGTGGAAGTTTTAAATAAGTGCGATGTAATACGTTTGGGAATAAATACACCTGATTATCCTTATGTAGTGCCGATGAATTTCGGCCTTGAAGCCTCTGGGGAAACTTTAACCCTGTGGCTTCATTGTGCAAGCCAAGGCCTAAAGCTTGATTTAATAAAACAGAATTTCCGCGTGGGATTTGAGGCTGATTGTTCACATAATCTGGTTGCCGGGGACGAGGCATGCAATTATACCATGGAATATGAAAGCGTGATAGGCTGCGGAAATATATATTTATGCAGCGATAACCAAAGCAAGCAATGCGGTCTTAAAGCTATAATGGCGCACTATGAACCAAGCAAGGAAATTGTCATTCTCGAGCAGATGCTTGCCTCGGTGTGCGTTTTGCGGCTGGATGTTATGCAGATTACAGGAAAACGACTGCGAAAAAAATAAATATCTCTATAAAATATAAAAGATGCCTTTCTGAAGCGGAAGGCATCTTTTTTGTTTAGGAAAACCACCCGCTAGGCAGGTGGTTCAGAAAAGGCTATGCCTATGGAACATGACAAAAAACTCCTTTTGTTGTAAACTGAGCTAGCGGTCTGGCAACTGCGAGCAAAACAACAAAAGGAGGACATTCAAAGTGAATGACAACCATACCTTATCACATACCACATGGAATTGCAAATATCATGTGGTGTGGGCACCAAAGTATAGACGAAAAGTGTTTTACGCAGAAAAACGCTTGGAAATAGGAGCAATACTGCGAGAATTATGCAAGTGGAAAGGTGTAAATATTATAGAAGCGGAGGTGTGCCCCGATCATATCCATATGCTCGTAGAAATACCACCAAAAATTAGCATAAGCAGTTTCATGGGATTTTTGAAGGGGAAAAGTAGTTTGATGATTTACGAGAAGTGGGGGAATACGAAGTTCAAATACCGCAACAGGGAATTTTGGTGTAGGGGCTACTATGTAGACGCAGGTGTGGAGCGCACTCTGGTGGCTTTGGGCGCTGGAGCAAGTCTTAATATCCCCGCCGTGAACAGCGCAGCCGAAAGCCTGTATAGTTGTCCGCAGCTTCGGATCGCCGCTTGTCCCCGCGTTCACGGCAAAGATCGGCGTGCCGGTGAAGCCGAATATATGATACTTCTTGAATGCTTTGGTTATAGCTTGGTGCATATCGCCAAACTGGGAGCGGTGGCACTCGTCAAAGATGATGACGACGCGCTTGCCGAAGATTTCGTGTCCCCTGTTTTTTCCGATGAACACGCCGAGCTTCTGGATCGTCGTTATGATAATCTTCGCGTTAGCGTCCTCCAGCTGCCGTTTCAGTACCGAAGTGGAGGTGTTGGAGTTTGCCGCACCCTTCTGGAAGCGGTCATATTCGCGCATGGTCTGGTAGTCGAGGTCTTTGCGGTCTACTACGAACAGCACCTTTTCTATGTATGGCAGAGCGGTCGCCAGCTGCGCGGTTTTGAAGCTCGTCAGCGTTTTGCCGCTGCCGGTAGTGTGCCAGATATAGCCACCGCCCTCCACGCCGCCGTATTTCTTGTAGTTGTTCGCCACGTCTATGCGGTTCAGAATCCGCTCCGTGGCGGCTATTTGGTACGGGCGCATGACCAGCAGAGATTCTTCGGCGGTGAACACGCAGTAACGCGTGAGGATATTCAAGATCGTGTGCTTGGCGAAAAAGGTCTTGGTGAAGTCCGTCAGATCGGCGATCACCTTATTGGTAGCATCCGCCCAATATGACGTAAACTCAAAGCTGTTGCTGGTCTTTTTCTTGGCCTTGCGGGCGTCGCCGCTGAACTCTTTTATATGCTGGAAGCGGGTGGTGTTGCTGTAATACTTGGTGTGCGTGCCATTGCTGATAACGAATATCTGTACAAACTCAAACAGTCCGCTTGCCGCCCAAAAGCTCTCCCGTTGCGGATGCGTGATGCTCCCAACACATTCGGATCGATGCCTGACTCCCTGAGAATCTCCCTAGGAGACTTGCCGCGCATATACTCGTTGCAGAAATGCCGCCTAAATGTCTGCGTAAAAGCTACCGTATGATCTGTGAGCCGAGCAACCTGGGGATAGCCAGAAAGTATTGAGATTTGTTCTTGAGTGAGTCGGCTGACCGCCATAGGTTTTCCTTATTTATCTGCTGCCGATATTTTAGCACGACGAGGCGGGTTGAGGAGTTTTTTGCACCTTCAGACTGTGTATGGAATGGGGTACATGCACCCTCGGAGTGTAAACAAAATGGGGTACATGTACCATTTTGTGTATATTTTTAAGGGTACAGATCAGAAAAGTAACGGCAAAAGCGGCGCGGGTGCAAACGGGTGCATCGGGAGTAAAAATCTACACGATTTACCTCGCGAGCCTCGGTCGGGTGCAAAATCGAAATAAACCGTTCATGCTGTGGGTGCAAAATGAAGGCATATCGTGTATCCGCGCTAACGCCAAAGCGCCCCTAAAGCGCCGCGTCCGACCCCAATATAAACTCGCGAGATACAAAAATACCCCTATAACTGGGGTATTTTTGTCTTCTGAGATTGTATCAAAAGTGACCACAAAAGATGTCTCAGTGTGTCAAGCTTGATATAATTTCACGTATTTCGCAAGGAGTGTCGAACCAATAAAACAATTCTCTAAGCCATAACACCTGACATGTTCTGTCTGTTGGACTGTTGCACCAAAACTATTGGCGCGAATTAAATCCTGCACCAGCGAAATATCCTCGAATATCCCAAATCCTTGACAATGGCCGGAACACCGCCATACGAAGAGGCATATCCGGTCACTCCAGATATGGCAGAAAGTTTAGCACATACAAAGTGGCTGTGCAAGTATCATCTTGTGCTTACGCCCAAATACAGAAGAAAGATCATATACAAACAGATACGGGAGGATATGCGGAAAATTATAAGAGACCTATGCAAATGGAAAGGCGTCGAAATTGTAGAAGGACATATGATGCCGGATCATATATATCTGCTCGTATCCATTCCACCGAAGTATAGCGTGTCTCAGTTTATGGGATATCTAAAAGGGAAAAGTGCGATGATGATCTTTGATAGGCACAGCAATTTAAAGTACAAGTTTGGAAATCGGCACTTTTGGGCAACGGGGTACTATGTAAGCACAGTTGGTCTCAATGAGGCGACAATTGCGAAGTATATCCGTGAGCAGGATCATCATGATCAAGTGATGGATACCATCACTACGAAAGAACTGGAAAACCCTTTTAAGGGTGTGGCCAGGTAATCAATCCGCTATGGCTTGAACGAATGTGAAAGCCAGCGGCAATGTCTCGTATTTTGTGTAAAATCCGAATTGGGCATAGTCGAAAAAGTGATTCAATGATGGTTGAGCCGTGAATCGGCTTAACCGCCATAATTGCATCATAGGGCAAAAGCGTAGGCGTGTCAAGGGCGCCCGCCGTGCGGGCGTTCATCTTGACCCTTGACTCGACGGCGGTTTTGCCCTAGCCTGGCAGTCGATCAGCGAAAAAAATCTCAAGCGGCGAGTGAATTTGCCCCCAGTCCTGTCTGTGCCCGATCCATTTTTTGGTGATGTCCATCATCGCCAGATACAGCATCTTAAACAGGCTGTCATCGGTAGGAAAAACACCCTTGTTTTTGGTCACCTTCCTAAGCTGCCGGTTGAAGCCCTCAATGGCATTTGTGGTATAAATGAGCGTCCTAACCTCCTGCGGATATTTGAAATAGGTGGACAGGTTAACCCAATTGTTCCGCCAGGAAACAGCGATTTTCGGATATTTGCCGCCCCATTTTTCATCAAAAGCTTCAAGCTGAAACAATGCCGCTTGCTCATCCGGGGCGCAGTAAACGGCTTTAAGATCAACCATCAGTGCCTTGATGTCTTTGTAGCTGACAAATTTGGTGCAGTTCCTGATTTGATGGATGATACACTGCTGTATTTCTGTCTGCGGATACACAACTCCAATAGCATCGGTAAATCCGGTCAGCCCGTCCACACAGGCAATCAGGATATCGTTCGTTCCACGGTTCTTAATCTCGTTCATCACAGACAGCCAAATTTTCGCGCTTTCATTCTCGCCGACCCACATGCCTAACATCCTTAATACCGTTCAGATCAATGCCTATGGCTATGTAAACCGCCTTTTTGACGATGCTGCCCTCCTTGCGGACATGGTAATGGATCGCATCCATAAAAACGACGGCATAGATACTCTCCAGCGGCCTGCGCTGCCATTCCTTTGCGATTGGCAAAATCTTATCGGTGATCCGGCTGATCGTGGTGTCTGATACTTCAAGCCCGTAAATCTCCCTAATATGACACTCTATGTCGCTTGTGGTCATGCCTTTCGCGTACATTGATATGATTTTTTCTTCAATGTCGCCGGAAAGCGTGGTTTGCTGTTTTTTTACGATCTGCGGGTCAAATTCTCCGTTCCTGTCACGAGGTACATTGATGTCCATCTCCCCGAAGCTCGTTTTCAGCCTTTTGGGGCTGTGACCGTTGCGATAGTTGTCCGTCTCGCGGTTTTTATAGTCATACTTGCTGTAGCCAAGCTCCTCTTCCAGCTCTGCGTCCAAGCCGTTTTCCAAAACAGACCCTACCATCGCTTTGAAGAGCTCGTTGATGTCCGCCATGTCCTTGATGTTGTGATTTTTCATCAGTTCCCGCATTTCTGCTCGGCGTTCCTGTTACGCCAGTTTTTCAGGGTCTGTTGTTCTCCGTCACATAAAGTAACCTCCGTATTTCTCTTATTCTACACCAATTCGGAGATTTACACAATCTTCGGGACAGTCTCAAGCCAGCGTCTTTTAGGCGCTGGCTGCAGCACGCCCTTATAGGGCGTTTCAAGCCACCCCTTTTAGGAGTGGTCTTGACTTTTGTATGTCCGAGTACATCTCGGTATCCACCATCCTTCATTTCTCTCCCGTGTAGTATCTTTTGATTATACACGAGAGCTTCTTCGGTGGGGGATTTCTGTTTGCCACACTTGGCCCCTTTTACTTTACCAGTCACACGCAAACGATACGCGACTCTTTAAGAATCAGGATTTTTTAGCGTAGAGTTTCCAAGCAGTTCCTGCACTTCTGCGTCGGAGAGTTCATAATGGTAGAAAAGGCTGAAATAATCTTTGATTTCCCGCACAATATCATAGTCAAATACTTCGGGGTAGATCAAATTGCCCAACCAGCGTATGCCAATCACACAATTGGATCCCGGCGGGCGCCCAAGCCAGTNNTGTTCAGTGCGATCCAAGACGCGTCCTCAGCGACGGTTTCATATATACCTCCTTTGACGAACATAATTACATCCGGCTCCCACTCAAGCACCTGCTCCATCGAAACCGTGCCGCCGCCCTTATGTATCTCGGCGCTGTCGGCTTCCACAACGATGCTGGCTCCGATCAGTTCATATACTTGTGAATGGATTGTTCCGCTGAGTATCGTGGACAGGCCGTCTTCGCCATCGCCATAGTAAACGGTTTTCCGATCCGCTTCAGGAATTGCTGCGGCTTTTTCTCTGGCGTCGGCTAGAACTTCCTCGCAATAAGCGCCCAATGTATTGCCGCGCTCCGGTTCACCTAACAACGTTCCCATCGTACGGTAAGCCGCAGGACTTTTCTCAATGTTGGCTTCGATGAGTATGACCGGAATGCCCATCTGCTGCTGCAACGCATCCAACTCAGCTTTGTACGCCTCATCCCACTCGCCCACATCAATAATAACTTCGGGAACAGCCGTCAATAATGCCTCACGGTTGAAATCCTCACTGTTTCCGTAATATTTTCCGTATTCGGGCAATCTCCAGTATTGTTCATCAATATATTTTTTCTCTAATTCAGACGGCACACTGGACCAACCCACGAGCACCTCTGGATTGACGACATAGATCATAATATCGGCCAAAGGGCCACCGCTGGCTACCCGCGTAATATTACGCGGCAGCTCCACCTCACGCCCGGTGGAATCGGTAAAAATGTAAGTTTCGTCCCCGTCCTCGGGTTCGGGCGTCGCAACAGATTGCGGTGTTTGAGACGCAGGCGTCTTGGAGAGTGGCAGCGAGGCCGGTGGGGAAGTGGTGCCACACGCCGCGAGCACCAGAACCAATATCAGGCACCATGCGAAACTCAGGATTTTTTTCGGGGTATTTTTCATGCTTTACTCTCCTTTTTCATTATAAAGTTATATGATCGTCGGCAAACATATTTTTATCTTCCGTTGATCACGTTTCATAGAGATTTCAGATATTTGCACATCTATACCATACAGCGCGTATAAAGCCTCCTCGGTCAAAATATCGTCAGGAGCGCCCATCGAGCAATAATTATCCTTGCCAACAGCCAAGACCTTATCGGCGCATAGAAACGCATGGTTCGGGACATGTGTAATCATCACGATGGTGTAACCCATGCTGGAAAGCCTTTTCACCTGCCCCAGCACCCGCGCCTCATTGCCGTAGTCTAGGTGAGTAGTTGGCTCGTCCATTATCAGCAGGTTGGTGTTTTGGGCAAGTGCGCGGGCAACCATTACCATCTGCCTCTCGCCGCCGCTCACCTCGGTGTAATCCCTCTCAGCCAGATGCCCGATGCCCATCATCGCCAGCTTTTCATCGGCAAACGCAAACTCAGCCTTGCCGGGCGATGAAAGTTCATGCATGTTGGGGTTGCAGCCCATCACCACCACATCACGCACTGAGTATGGAAAGGGCGGCACATGGCTCTGCGGCACATACGCTACAGTCCGGGCAAATTCTTTTGCGGAATACGAATAATAATCCTTGCCGCCTACCGCGATGGCCCCGCTGAGCGGCTTGAGCAGCCCCAGGATGGTTTTGAACAGCGTGGTTTTGCCAATGCCGTTCGGCCCGATAAGGCAGACCACTTCTCCTTTTTTTATCTCGAAGGACAACGGCCCGATAACGGGTTTTTCAGGCGCATAGCCACACACCAAATTTTCGACCTGTATCATGAGATAAATCCCTTTTTCGAACGCGCCAGCAGGAAAAAGAAGAAAGGCGCTCCTATAATGGCCGTAATGATACTCAGCGGTATCTCCACCGTGTGCAACATGCGAGCGGCGGTATCCACCAACAGCATGAAGGCGCTGCCCAATAGCATGGATGCAGGCAGCAGCTTGCCATAGTTGGAGCCTACGAGCATACGGGAAAAGTGAGGCACAACAAGGCCGATCCAACCTATATTGCCGGAAACGCTGACCGATAAGGAAGTAAGCAGGGTGGCGCAGGCAATGATAATCCAGCGGTAGAAATGCACATGGACACCCAGCATCTTGGCCTCATCATCCCCTAGAGATAAGATATTCACTTTCCAGCGTACCAGCATCAGAACGATGCAGGCAGGCAGGAACAGCCAAAAAACGTGCAGATCCTTCAAAAGAGTGGAGGACAAGCTGCCCATAAGCCAAAAGGTGATGGATGGTAGTTTGGTTTCGGTATCCGCTACAAACTTCGTCAAAGAAACAAAAGCGTTAAACAGACTGGCAATCAGCATCCCACACAGAATTAGGTTGACAATCGAACGCCCACGCTTGGCGATAATGCAATTCATTCCCGCTACCAGCGCCACCGCGATGATGCCGCCGAGGAAAGAAAACAGCTGTATGCCTGCCGCGCTTGCGCCCAGCAAAATGGAGAGGGCGGCTCCAAAAGACGCGCCGCTAGTGGCACCCAAAATATCCGGCGATACTACAGGATTTTTGAAAAGCCCTTGATATACCGCGCCGGACAACGAAAGCGCCGCGCCGACAATCATAGCCAGAATACTGCGTGGCAGACGTACCCGCACAAGCGCCAGTTGCGCAACATCCATTTCGGCACCGCAAAACTGTGCGTATAAAGAACTAAACAATTGATCCGCACTGACAGGATAGCGTCCAATAGATATAGAAACGATGAAAGCAATGATCGGCAACAGTAAAAGAAAGACCGACTGCCAAACTGATTTTTTCTCATTCATCATAGTTATGTAAAACATCCCTTATGCGATAAAAAATAAACGCCACTCCCCACAGCAAGCTACGGGGGACTAACTCCCGAAGAAATCGATTAGATCCCATATGCTGTGCCGAACGTTATCCGTGCGCACGCGAAACGGACGTCCCGTCGCAGCCGGTTAAAAATCATTAATAAAATGCCAAAATTATACTTGTCCGTGCAAAGAATGTCAATCAAATCGCCGGATGAATTTATTAATAATGGTAATGGCTTTTTATTTCGTTTATCAGCGCTGGAACAATCTGCTCGATATTACCGACGAGACCTAGGTGCGCGACTTTAAAAATTGACGCATCCGGGTCTTTATTAATGGCAATAATATATTTGGCCGACATCATACCGGCAAGATGCTGCATAGCGCCTGAAATACCGCAGGCAAAATAAATTTTAGGCCGGACGCTGATACCGGTTTGACCAATCTGGTGGCTGTATGCAATCCATCCGGAATCAACCAATGCCCTTGACGCACCGACTGCCGCACCCAAACAATCCGCAAGCGCCCGGATTAATTCGAGGTTTTGCAGTTTTTGAATCCCTCTACCGGCCGACACAATGATCTCCGCGTCGGATAAATTCGCATGATTGCTCTTAAGCTTGATATGCTCCACGATTTTGGTTTTTATGCCCTTAGAAAAAACAATATTTGGTTTTATCACTTGGCCAGTTTTTTCAAAATCAGGTTCGATCGGCAGCATAATCTTAGGGCAAACCGTACACATTTGCGGTCTGTGAATTGGGCAAATAATTGTCGCCATTAAATTTCCGCCAAACGCCGGCCTTGTTTGCTTCAACAATCTTTTTTCAGCATCTATTTCCAAACGGGTACAATCTGCCGTTAGCCCTGTATCGAGCCTTGACGCAATACGCGGTGCCAAGGATTTTCCGTATGTCGTCGCTCCTACAAGAAAAATTTCAGGCGTATATTGACGCACGACCTGCACGATCATATCGGCATAAAGTTCATCATTAAAATAGTCTAAAAGCGGATGATCAATTTGAAAAATCCGATCCGCACCAAACGCAAAAAGTTCTTTTGCGAGTGCATCGGTATGCATTCCAAGCAGTACAACCGAAACAGTTGTATCCAATTGTACGGCCAATCGCTTGCCTTCACCCAACAGCTCGCGCACAACTTCCTGCAGTTGCCCTTCTCTCTGTTCGCCAAAGATCATAATGCCTTTGTGCCCGGCCGTATTCATTTTATTTTCGGTTGATGGTTTTTCCGGCAAAACCTCTTTATAATGAATCGCGTCAAACCTGCATTTTGAAAAGCAAAGGCCGCACAATGTGCAGGACTGATCAATATATACCGCCGTTTGATCATATTGTATTGCGTTGCACGGACATAAATCTATACATTCTAAACACGCAACACATTTTTCAAGATTGATTCGTAATCTCGTCATTTAGAACGCTCCAACCGTATATAAAATCTCCGATAATTTTTCGACAGCCGTCTTTGCCTGTTCCTCAGGACTGCCAATAAGTATTTCATTTTCAACATGATAATCCGGTGTAAAAGTGTCAATGACATAAGTTGGGGAACCGGAAATACCGCATAGCTTGAGATCTATATTGATATCCGCCGCGCTCCAGACGGGGATTTCCGCTTTTGCCGCTCTTCTTAAACCAAACAAAGAAGGCAGCCTCGGCTCATTGATTTCTTTCACAACAGTGATGAGCCCAGGTAACCGCATTTCAATTACTTCATATCCATCCTCTACGAGTCTGTGACACCGGATACAATCCTTTGAAATCTCATCAATTTTGCTGACACATGTAACATGCGAAATACCAAGTTTTTCGGCGAGGCTCGGGCCAACCTGCGCGGTATCACCATCTGTTGACTGCCTGCCGCAGATAATCAAGTCATAGACATTTATTTTTTGTATCCCGGAGGCCAACGTATAAGCGGTCGCGAGCGTATCCGCCCCGGCAAAAGCTATATCACTCAATAAAACTGCATGATCCGCGCCAATGGCGACGACCTCTCGAAGCAAATCCTCAGTTTGCGGTATGCCCATGCTTATTGCGGTTATTTTGCCGCCGTGAGTTTCCTTATGCCGAACCGCTTCTTCAAGCGCATAAAGATCAAATGGATTGATCATACTGTTGTTTTCTTCACGGATCATCGTATGTGTATCCCGATTGATCGCAACAGTTGCAGACGCCGGCACTTGCTTAACACACACAATTATATTCAATATAAGCCAACTCCACATGCAATACTTTCTGGCAAACGATGATTAATTAAAGAAACATATGCGCTATATCTATCCTTCATTTGGGTCTACGCTGCTTGTAATCGCATTGATGAGTAGTTGAAGGCTCTCTAAAACTTGATTGCGCTTGTCGCCAGGGATGTTTTCGAATATCTTTTTAAAATAAGCATCCATAGTTTGAGTAATCTCATCAAAAATTATTTTGCCTTCTCTCGTTAACGAGATCATTACATATCGTCTGTCCTTCGGGTCAAGTACCCGGTTCGCCAACCCTTTGTTGACAATCGTATTGACCGTTCGACTCATTGTGCTATTGTCAACATTCAATGCTTTCGCCAAATCATTGAGCGATATTTGAACGGCTCGCCCGATTGCCGTAATCGCGTGGCATTGCGTAAAAGAAACGCCGCAGCACAAAGACTCCATCTCGTTAATCACGCCAAGCCTTGCTTCCGTCTGCCTGACCAGTTCCCTTAATTCCCTTGCATTATCTGATGTAATCACAAGTCTCATCCTCCACACATACAATGTTTTATATTATAGCGACAATTAAATATATCGCCTTCTTTTCTGCCGTAACCCCTTTTTAAGGGGCAGCGGCGAAAAGTCGCAACGCGACCTTTCGCCATCAGGGTTACAATAAACGTTCTTTAGAGCAAACCGAAAAGTTCTCTTTTAAAACGATTTTTCCTCTTGCGTCTGAACGGCACCGTTGGCACCCTTGTTTCAATCTCACCGCAGGATATTTGTCCGCAAGCACCTTTTTCATTTTGTTATATTCATTTTGATTAAAAGGTGCCATTGTTTCAAATGTGGTGTCAGCAACTGGCAACAAAGGAATTATATTGATAATATTAACAGGATAGCCGCAAAGAAATTGTATTAATTCATCCATTTCCTGATCATTGACACCCGGTATAAAAACAATATTTACTTTGATCTTTAAGCCTTGCATTAGGCTTAACAGCTCTAATGCGGTTTTCTGCAACGTTAAAATCAACCGCCCAGCTTCTGCTCCTTCATACTGTTCGCCATGGTAAGAAATAAATTGATAGATTTTGCTGAGTGTATCCGCGTTAATGGCATTCATCGTTAACGTCATGTAATCAATCCTGGCCGCTCTAATCTGATCCACGTAATCTTCCAGCCAAAAACCGTTCGTACAAATGCATTTTTTAAATCCGGGGAAATACCGGCTGACCAGTTCAAGTGCCGCAAAGAGTTCATCGGGATTTGCGAGCGGATCGCCGGGTCCAGCAATACCGATAATTTTACAATCTTTGTAGCGCGCCAAGCTTTTATTGATATAAGGGACAATCTCGTCAATCGCCAATATCCTTTCGGCAACACCGGGTCTTTGATCACCCTTTGATAACGCGATCTTACAATAATTACATTTTGTGTTACATTGCTTCGCTATAGGGAGATGAATGCGATATCCGGATTCAGTCTCGTCAAAGCATGGATGCAGAATCTTCGCCATTTATATACCTGCCTTTATTTATACTAACGACAAATCTTTTAATATTTGATCCATTTTCATCGCGTTGGATTCGTTCAACGGCGTAAGCGGTAATTTTAATTCTTTCGATATTTGCCCCATTTTATACAAAGCATATTTCACCGGAATCGGGTTTGCTTCAAAAGACAGCGCCTGATAGAGCGGCAGCATTTTCGCGTTCAGCGCA
Organism: Oscillospiraceae bacterium; assembly: GCA_003517915.1. Taxonomy (GTDB): domain Bacteria; phylum Bacillota; class Clostridia; order Oscillospirales; family Acutalibacteraceae; genus UBA8129. The sequence continues at coordinate 19,249 of DOZQ01000094.1, forward strand.
ATCGCTGTTTGCAAGTCGTCTTTTCTTACGCTGTTGTATAATGCAACTAATTCCTTTGGCATAATATTCCCTATGACAGAAATAACACCCTTTCCACCAACCGAAAGCAGCGGAAGAAAAGTTGAATCATTCCCGGAAACAACGCTAAATGCTGGCTTTACTCCGGCCACGATCACGCTGACCTTTTCTATGTCTGATGAGGCTTCCTTAATACCGATATATCTATCCAGCGCGGATAATCGGATCACAGTTTCCGCATGGATATCTACAACAGTTCTGCTAGGTACATTGTAAATAATTAAAGGTATATTTTCGGTTTCATCATGAATCGCTTTGTAGTGAAGATATAAGCCTTCCTGCGTCGGCTTTACATAATATGGTACAACAGACAAGGAGGCGTCAACACCAATTTTTTCAGCTTTACGTGTTAAATAAATTGCCTCGTGCGTTGAATTCGCGCCAGAATTTGCAATGACCTGTATTCTTTTATTCACTATGTCCATAGAAAGCTGAAACAAATAAGTGTGTTCTTCCATTGTCAGCATCGAAGATTCGCCTGTACTGCCGCAGACAACAATCCCCGCAATACCGGATCGAATTAAATTTTCCAAATATTCCGCATATGCTTTTTCATCGATCTTTCCATTTTCAAACGGCGTTACGGTAGCGACATATACACCCTCTAATTTCATAAAACCCACCTCTTTCAAGATATTTGGGTAACCGATGATCATGTTAAAATGTTCGCTAACGTTTATACGCAACCCCTTGGGCTTGCGCTTCGCTTGGCTATTTTGCTCACATTTCTTTGATTAATCATCGCTTACTTAGGATAATTGGGTTAAAACTTTATCTAAAATCCGTATGGCTTCATCTACCTCATCGGTTGTGATATTTAGCGCAGGCATAAATCGGATCGACTTTGCATTGGGTGTGTTGACGATTAAGTAATGTTCCATGCATGCCGCTTTAATTTGGTTTGCCATCTCTTCACGCAGTCCAACAGCCAACAATAATCCGCTGCCCCTGATCTCCTGCAAAACCGCATGCTTTTCCATTAATCGGAATATCTGTTCTTTAAAATATAAACCCATCCTTTTTGCATTGACACATAAATCGGCTTGGATGATTTCTTCTACAACCGCTTTTCCGACAGCGGTGCCCAAAGGTGTCATGCTATAAGTGCCGCCTTGATCCCCCGCTTCGAAACAGCACACCCGGTTCTTTGCGAGAAGCGCCGCGAGCGGAAACCCTCCGCCAATACCTTTTGCAAGCGTCATAATATCAGGTTCAATATCATAGTCTTCATAGGCAAACATATGACCTAATCTTCCTAACCCGGTCTGAACTTCATCAATAATCAATAAAATATTATTTTCGAAACAAAGCTGACGTACTTGTTTGATATAGTCTTTATCGGCGGGAATGACACCGCCTTCGCCCTGAACAAGTTCCAGCATAATAGCGCACGTGTCTTTCGAAACCATTTGTTTTAATGCTTCGATATCATTGTACGCCACCTTCACAAAGCCTTGCGGAACGGGGCTGTAAAGATTTTCCCATACTTTTTTACCGGAAGCCGCCATTGTCGCCAAGGTTCTACCGTGAAAGCTATTCCATGCGGTAATAATTTCAAAAGCGCCGTTCATATGCTTTTGTCCATATTTTCTGGCGAGTTTGATCGCACCCTCATTGGCTTCCGCACCGGAATTAATGAAAAACACTTTATCCATGCAGGATATTTTTGTAAGCAAATCGGCAAATTCAATCGCGGGTTCGTTATAAAAAGATGGGCTTGGATTGATCAATCTTTGGGCTTGGTGTGTCAACGCATTCAGAATAACATTCGGAGAATGTCCCAAACAGCAAACGGCCCAGCCGGCAATCATATCCAAATACCGATTTCCTTTGTGATCCCAAATATACGAGCCTTTTCCTTTTGTAAAAACAATCTCCGGGCGATCTGTAACATACATTAAAGATTTTTCCGCTTTCTGCAGCAATTTCGCGAAATCAATATAAACATCATATGACATATAGCAATCACTATTCCTTTGTAGAAAATTATTATAGCATAGCAAGAACCGATCTAACAATAGGAACTTCTCTTTTGAAATACCCAAATGTGTGTTTAAAGAAAATTGACAAGTTCAAAAGGTAGTTCTCTGGTAGGCCAGTACAAACAATGGCAACATTTTGCTTGGCCAAACCGGTTGTATGCATCCACTTTAGCAACACCTTACCTTATCTATGCTTTGTTTTCTCATTATCTTGTTATATCATAAAACGCAGCTATTAGACACTCCCTTTCTCTTTTTGGATTTTGATGCACTGTTCTTTTCAGACGGAATGCAGTATTTTCGCCGCCTATGTAATTTATTGTCTGTATACTGGGGTTTNNTCATCGCTGACGGTTTCGTCCTCATTAAGAGAGACTCCTAACAGATTTTTTTCTTGTGTGTCCATAAAAATTCCCCTCCTCATCTGCTTGTTTATTGTCTGTATACTGGGGTTTAAACCCTCGCCTTCAGGCGAAACCTTTAGGTCAACCCAGTTGGAAAGAGTTAATTGTTAGACAGAGTGAACGCAGCAAACTTGGCATTGAGCCAATAAAGAGCATTGCTTTCGTTCTTTAGTCGGCTTTAGCCGATCTCCAACCCACCGCCTTTAGGCGGTGGTAGTTGAGTTGCAGTCCCCTAGCAGCAACTCTTACGTTTGCTTTTTTTTACATCGGCCTCAGTCGGACGCTTGTAATTAAAAAGATCACAACTCAACTCTTCTGTTGCGTTTTCGTTTACTTGTTTCGTTACGTCTTTCGCCCTAGTGTCTTCGCTAGGTTGTTCTTGTATACCGTTTTTCACGTGATTTGAATCCAAATCAAAATCCCTCCTTTCTGTAGAGCCTTAGATGATGTTGACATGAGATATATGGTATAACGGAAGCAACGATGAATGGCGTCTTCTATTATGGGAAACGCACAACACCGACACCGATATAAGCGATGCGGTCTGGGATTTGCTAAAGCCCTTGCTGCCGGGTCAAGAAGGGCAATGGGGACATGTGGCAAAGGATAATCGGACTTTTGTCAACGAAGTATTCTGGGAGATGCGTACCAGAGCCCCGTGACGAGAATTACCAGCAGAATACGGCAAGTGGAATACTGTTTATCAAAGGTTTAAGCGTTGGCGAGATAATGGAACATAGGAAAAGATTCTCGAAGTTTTAATTGACGAGCCAGACTTTGGGAGTGTCCCATGCACCGTGTAA
>DOZQ01000181.1:0-3491 GCA_003517915.1 Oscillospiraceae bacterium
TTTTTCATGGGGGATTTCGGCACGGCGCTTATCTTCTTTGTCACCTTTATTGTTGTCGCGTTCTTATCCACCGGAGATCTGCGCGCGATAGGGCTTATTTCCGCCGCCGCCGGACTCGGGGCGCTTATGCTGGTAAGCTTCCGGCCCTATATAATCCGCCGGTTTTCCGCATGGCGTCATGTCTGGGAATTTGTCAATGAAAACGGCTTTCAGCAGACCCGCACGCTTATGGCCATAGCAAGCGGCGGACTGTTCGGGCTGGGCGGAGGAAACGGCTTTCTGCGCGGCGTCATCGCCGCCGAAACCGACCTTGCCTTCGGCATAGTCTGGGAGGAATGGGGACTGCTGATAGGGCTGGTCGTCGCCGTGTTTTATATCGCGTTTTTGGCGTCCTCCGTTTCCTGCGCGGGCAAAACGCGCTCATCTTATTACAGCATAGCAGCCTGTGCCGCGTCTGGGCTTTTCATCTTTCAGGCTTCGCTCAACATCTTCGGCTCCACCGACATTTTGCCGCTCACCGGCGTGACCCTGCCGTTTATTTCAGACGGCGGCTCGAGCATGGCCGCGAGCTGGGGACTTCTCGGCTTCATATCGGCGGCGGTAAACAACTGTATGCCTAAAAAATCCCAAATAGAAAACGTGCTTTACTCGGTAAGCCGCAGGGAACTTAAACGCCGCGCCAAACAAAGAAAAAAGCGCAGTGCCGCAGTATGATCAATAAGGAGGTTCGCTCATGAAACGAATAGGTATGCGCACAAAATTCATGCTTATTTTCATCGCGCTTTTTACCATATGCGCGGTTATTCTGGTTTCCTCGGTGTTTAAAAACGGTGCCTCCTGGTCTATGCATCCCGCAAATCAGGATTTGTTCACAGACGGCGTCCTCAAATATGAATCGGAAATCAGCGACCGGCACGGCGCGTTGCTACTTAAAACCTCGGGCGGCGCGCTTATCTACAACGACAGCGAGGCCATAAGGCGCTCTACCCTGCACGCAGTCGGCGAAGCCAGCGGTAATATCGTCTCTGGCGTTTATACCTCCAACCGCAGCCGGCTTACTGGCTATAATCCGGTATTCGGCGCGTTCAGCCTGAACGGCCGGGGCAGCGACATGACCCTGACACTGGATGCCGGGCTGTGCGCGTCGGCTTACGGCGCGCTGGACGGGCGCAAGGGCACAATCGGGGTTTACAACTACAAAACCGGCGAAATTCTCTGCATGATCTCCTCTCCGAATTACGATCCGAACGATCCGCCCGCTTTCGGCGATGAAATCCCGCCGGAATATGAGGGTATCTATTTAAACCGCCTGCTCACCGGCCTGTACGCCCCCGGCTCGGTCTTCAAGATAATCACATCAATGGCGGCTATAGAAACCATCCCGGATATTTACGAGCGGACATTTTTATGTGAGGGCGGTACCTATATCGACGGGGAATGGATCGCATGCATGGGCAACCACGGTAATATCGGCTTCGAGTCGGCATTCAGCCATTCCTGCAACGCGGCCTACGCCGTTATAGCCAACGAGCTTGGCTCCGAGACACTGGAGCAATATGCGAAAAAGGCCGGTTTCGGGGAAACCTTCGAGGTAAATGGAGTAAAAACCTCCGCCAGCCGCATTGACCTCGAAGGCATTTCCAACGCGAATCTGGGCTGGGCGGGCATCGGTCAGTTCACCGACCTCGCCAACCCCTATAATTTCATGCTTTTAGCCGGTGCGGTCGCAAATGGCGGCCAGCCGGTAAAACCGTATCTTATAAGCAAATCCGGGCTTATGCCCGAAATCCGCCTGAACAAACACGAAAAGCGCCTTGCGGATGAAGATACCGCAGAGGCGCTTAAAGCCATGATGCGAAACAACGTAATAGAATATTACGGCGACGGCACCTTTGAAGGGCTGCATATGTGCGCGAAAACCGGCACCGCCGAGGTTGACGACGGCGAACCGCACGCTTGGTTTACGGGTTTTCTGGACGACGAGACGCACCCTTACGCGTTTGTGGTGGTCGTCGAGCACGGCGGCTCGGGGCTTTCTGTGGCCGGGAGCGTGGCGAACACCGTCATGCAGGCGGCTGTGGGAGTATGATNNAATCCTTCTGAATTTCTCAAAGCATCGGCCGTCCGGCTGCCGGGTTTTCTCAAGCATCACACTGATTACAGCGTCTCGAAAGCCGTCTTTTATTTCGGATGGAAGCACCTGCAAAAACGGCACAAGACTGGGCTGATCGATCCATTTGATGAGGGCGTCTGAGCTCTCAAAATACCGGTCTTTGTTCTCGCCGGTCACCCTGTAACCGCCAAAGCCGGACTCGGCGACAAGCGCGGTATAATCCTCAACCCGCGGCATATACCACGGCCATTCAAATCCGGTGAAATATTTTTTGAACCTGGGAAGTGTCATAGCCTCAAGCACGACGGAATTGAATGTATCGGCGGTTCCGTGCGCGGCAAAATTCCATGCGATCCGCCCTCCGGCTTTAAGCGCCTTAAAGCAATTGCCAAGCAGCTTTTTATGATTCTTTACCCAGTGCAGTGCGGCGTTTGAAAATATCAGGTCGAACCGGCTTTCATAATCCATTTGATTTATATCCAGACAGACAAACGCAAGGTTTGCGCCCTCCAGCTTTTTCGCCGCGTGTATCATGCCCTGTGAGGCATCCATGCCGATTACTTCTCCGTCCGGCGTAAGCTCGGATAAGCGAGCTGTCAGCACGCCGTCGCCGCAGCCCAAATCCAAAATGCTTTCACCGCCGCTTAAACGCAGGGAATCGATTAAAGAATTCCCCCACTCCTTTTGATGCTTTGAAGCCGCCTTATATTTTTCTCCGTCAAATTCAAATTTTGCCATTATAAATCATCACAATCATTTCTATGTTTCTACTAGTCGACAAATCTATCAATCCGCGTTAAAACGCAAGAAAAGTGTGCGTGAAAGGGGATTACACGCACACCTTATCTTTGCAGTTCAGCGTATCAGAACTTCCGGATTTCGCCGGAAAGAAGACAACTAAATCATTTTATCTAAGTATTATAATAGCTGATAAGCACGGCAGTATCAACAATAATATGATTCTATTTTAGAAAATCGTCATATTTTTCAGCACATTTTAGTCTAAATAGGCATATATGCAAATGAATCCTGACGCAAAAACAAATTTGCACTTGAAATTCCATTAAAAATAATAGATAATTATAGTCGCGGTCATTTTAAAGAGAAAGGCGCTGATAGCATGGAGCAAAACGAACTGTCCGTCTCTAAAGAGCTGAGCGGTTATATTGAACAGCTGTCCTCCGAAAACAACATTTCCGACGGCACAAAAGAGCAATTGATGCTTACCATAATCAATCGAATCGCCGATATCTCCGAGATACAGTCCGACCGCATGTCGGAAGAAAACGCGGCGCTCAGACAGCAGAACAATTCTTATCTTACGCAAATCGGCAGCCAAAAAGAAATTATTGCCTCTTATCAGATAAAAGTCGCCGAC
>DOZQ01000181.1:3515-6645 GCA_003517915.1 Oscillospiraceae bacterium
ATATAGCCGACATGCTGGCCGACCTTTCAGAGATGAGAAAAGATGTTTTGGAAAAAGCCCGCAGGCAGGGGGAGCAGATTATAGCGGACACCCAGGCAAGCGCGCTTCAGTTAAGAGAAGAGGGGCTGCGCCAGCTGGATCTGGACATCCAGCAAAAGAAAAATGAGCTTGACGCGCTGAAAAAAGGTTTTTGGGAGCTTAGAAAAAATTATAAGCAGAGCTTTGACAACACAATAAAGCATCTGCGCGATATCCAATCTGGCCTGGGCGATATTATAGAAAGCGATGCCGCCGATGCACAGGAGTAATTCCCTCGGCAATATATTTTATAACATCAGAGGAGTTGGAAGTAGAAAGTGAGATCGGCAAAAAATAAAATATATCAACTGACGTCGGCCGCGGTTTTAACCGCGCTTGGAATCATGATCCCGATGGTTTTTCCGGGGATAAGACTTGATCCGGCGTCATTCACACTGGCAAGCCACGTTCCGGTTTTTCTTGCGATGTTTATTTCTCCCGTCACTGCGGCGGGAGTCGCGGTTGGAACAACGCTTGGGTTTTTAATTTCCGGCGCGATTCCGGCTATTGTCGCGCGCGCGGCTACCCATTTGATTTTCGCGCTGTTAGGCGCCGTCCTGCTGAAAAAACGACCTGAGCTTCTAAACGGGCGGATTTCGGTTCCGGTTTTCGCTTTTTGCATCTCACTGTTGCATGCGTTATGTGAATTTATTGTAGTGATTCCGTTTTATTTCAGCAGTCATTCAGGAGAAACCTTGTTAACCAAGAATTTTTTGAATTTGGTAATACTTCCGGTTGGCCTCGGAGTAATAGTTCACAGCCTAGTGGATTTCACCCTCGCTTTTATCATATGGAAGCTGCTGGGTAAATCCTCCGCGTTTTCATCGCTGCAAAAGGGTCTGGATAAACGATGATTTAACCGATTATAAAGAAATAGAGCAGATATTTGCTATCTGCTCTATTTCTTTGTAAGCTTGCTCTAATACCACGTATTATACATGGAGTCCCAGGCCGTAACGCCTATCACAACTATTATCCAGTAAATCACGTAAATGCCGCCGAATATTGCGCCAATTATTCCAAGCACAAATCCGGCCGTTGCCTGTCCACCGGTAAATCCAAAATTTTTCGACTTGCGCGACTGTATAATGGCAACAATTCCAAGTACCAGTCCTACGATACCTGTGCAGCCAAAAACAATCGAGAGAATGCCGCATACAAGTGAAATGGTCGCTTCGCTTTTCCCTGGGGGATCAATAGACGCAAGCGGAGCCGGCTGATATCCGTAAGGCTGCTGGCCGTACGGAGTTGGTTGCTGGCTATAAGGCGGAGGTTGCTGACCATACGGAGTTTGCTGCTGACCATATGGGCTTTGCTGCTGACCGTACGGAGGCTGCTGACCATATGGGCTTTGCTGTTGGTCGTACGGAGTTTGCTGCTGACCATACGGCAGCTGAGAAGATCCGGTGCCCTGTGGATTCTCGGGTTTAGGATCATAATAATTGTTGTTCTGATTATCCATAGTAGTGCCCCTTTTCTGTTTAATATAACTTATAGCACAAACAGCCGGCAAAAAACCGGCTGTTTGCTTTTACGCCTTTAAAATAATTAATAATAACCATTAAAATAGCCGTTGGCAAATAAGGAGCCATACACTGCAAAAGCAAAAATAACATAAATGATCGAAAGAGCGCTGCCTATGATGCCAATAATGCCCAAAATCAAGCCGGCGGTCGTGGTTCCTCCGGTATAACCGAAAGCCTTTGCTTTGCGGGCGTTTATGACCGCCACGATTCCCAGAACTAAACCTGTGATTATGCCGCAGGAAAGCACCATTGAAAGGATACCGCACACCAAACCGATTGTGCTTTCTTTCTTGCCCGGCGGGTCAATTGGTAACTGCGGGCCGTAAGGCTGCTGAGGGTAGGGGGGTTGCTGGCCATAGGGCTGATGACCCTGCGGCGGCGGCGAGCCGTAAGGCTGCTGGCCGTTTCCGTTTTGATTGTCCATAATAACCTCCTCATAAGCATTGATATATATACCATATATATGTCTTAATTATATCATTCTTGACATAAAATATCAAGCCTTATTGCTTTTAAAACTCAAAAAACTCACAAAAAATAAACCCTTTCCCGTCTCGGAGTGGTAGAATATTATATTTGGCGCTCACCTCCCGGCGCAACCGCTTCAGACAATAATCCGATACGGGCAAAACGAAAGATAATCCCCTGAAACGAGTCTAAACTTTATGCCGTCTTTTTCGCCGTTAAACGCACCCGCAAAAGAAGCCCCGTGCAGATGACCGTAATAGCACCGTTTCACCTTGTGATTTACCAATATCTCATAAATTTCGGGGCATATATTCTCGCCGAACAGCGGCGGATAATGCAGGAAGACAACCGGCGGAAGCCCGGTTTTCTCCGCTTCCAAAATAGAACGCTCAAGCCTGCCCGCCTCGCGCAGCAGCACCTTGCGGTCGCTTTCCGTGTCGTCATAATACCAGCCCCTTGTGCCGCAGATGCTTGCGTTTTCCGCGACAAACGCATTATTATGAACAATTTCAATCGTTTTGATCCCCAACTCGTCAAAATATCCGGTCATTTTCTTGACGGTGCTCCACCACAAATCATGATTGCCCTTCAAAATATATTTATGTCCCGGCAAATTTTCCAAGAACAAAAAATCTTCCTTTGTCTCTTCCAGCTTTAGTCCCCAGGATATATCGCCTGGGATAATCACCGTGTCATTTTCGGATATAATTTTTCTCCAGTTTTGCTCAAGTCTTTCGACATGATTTTCCCAGCCGCTGAAAATATCCATGGGTTTGTTTGAACCGAGCGAAAGGTGGAGATCAGAAATGGTAAATAGCATAAACGCCTCCAAAAACGCTGCCATAAAAAGATGAGTATATAGGGAGTTTTACAGCGCAAAATAATAGCGAACAAGAAAAAAAGATCCATGATGACATGCCCTGAAAGAAGCAGCGGCAAAATATTACTCCGGCACTTAAAAGTCGGAAAATTAAGGTGCAAATTTGCCGGAGTAATATTTGGCCATGTGGGCGCTGTGCGCCTACGGCCATTAAATTTTAGCGCGTGACCGCTATGCG
>DOZQ01000214.1 GCA_003517915.1 Oscillospiraceae bacterium
CATTCTACCTTCGGAGGCGTTTTTTGTCACCTTACACGCTTCTGCTTGTTCAACTCTCACCAGCACAGTTGGTGGTTTAATCTATTCAATTAAAAAAGGCTTCATAATCAAACCTCCTGATTAAAGCGGTAACCCACGCCCCTAACCGTTTGGATGTATTCAGGGCTGTCGGGCGCCGCCTCAATCTTTTTTCGGAGTTTGCTGATAAATGACATGATATTGCTGTCATCATAAGCGTATTCATCATTCCAGACATGACTATATAATTGTTTTTTCGTGAATATCCTACCCCGATTTGCTGCCAAAAAATGAAGCAAGTCAAATTCCTTTGCTGTTAGCTTAACGTCTATGTTATTGATGATAACCGTTCTGTTTTGAGCATCTATTATCATGTCGTTAAATATCATTTCACTTCCCGCTCCCGGCGCACCATAATTTAAGACGGTATTCCGTCGAATAAGCGAGCCGATGCGCGCAAGGAACTCTTTAATGCTAAAAGGTTTTGTTAAGTAATCATCAGCACCTAATTCAAGTCCCTTTACTTTATCATTTTCTTCGCTTTTCGCCGTCAGCATTAGAATTGGAACATTGTCACGGCTCCTTATCTGCTCTAAAAGGCTGAAACCATTTATATCCGGCAGCATAACATCAAGCACTACAAGGCAATATCCCCCTTGCTCAAAAATAGCCATACCGTTTGAGCCGGTATTTGCTACCACAGATGGTAACCCGGCACTTGACAGGCATTTCTCAAGCAATCGGCACAATTCAATATCGTCGTCAATGATTAAAATTTTATGCTTCATCTTCTCTTACCTCTTTTCTGCGTCCATCCTTAGGTTTTTCTGCATCTTTGGGAATCAGCCACATGCGACTAAACTGTACAACGCTGGGTATTCTTTTTTCTTCACATAGCTTTTGAACACGCCGTTCGGAAATTCCCCATTTCTCGGCGGCTTCTTTTGCCCCAATATACTCCATATGGTCTCACCTTTCTTTTCACTTGCCATTATATACGGACGAACGAATAATATCAATGTAATAATTGTAAAACTTTTTTTGATTCACCCTCTTTCAGGCATTCCGATGGGGATAAGGACTGAAGGGCAAAGCTTCGTAGCAAGCATAGGATGTGAGTACCCAGTTCCGCAAACCCTGCCAGATTTGTCTTGCTTGCTTCCACCCCACAAAATCTGCGGATTTTGCGGGGATCCCAGTTGTTGTGGAAACTCCAAACCCCGAAAAGGAACGTAAAAGTAACGCAATCTCTGTGGCGCGTCAAGGGTCAATATATCATCAATGCAGAGCGTTATTATGAACTTGATCCGATGACCGCACCCGTTGTCCTTGAAATCTTCACCCGCTATGCGGACGGTCAAACAGTAGCGGAAATTAGCAATGTGCCGAAATTGTAGGAAAAATTGCAGGGAACGATATAAAGAGCGTTAAAAAGATATGAGAAGATACATAGAAGCGGTCTCTTACATAGGAGTTTGGAAATCGCCTACTCCTACGATATTTTAAAATATAGGAGGTCACGTTTATGCCGAATAATACGCTTGAACTTATCTCTGGGGCTTATACAGGTGTCCTTTGGGAAACCCTTGAAGATGTCCTGACTAACGAGGATAGTCCCGCACATATTTATGATGTCGTATATTACCAATGCCAAGGAAGGCAGCGGCCTTATTCGTATCGGCAGCGCCATTGTGCCTTTCAAAAACGAGTTTAACCGTTCAACCGAGCTGTACCGCTTGATGAGTACAAAACCTAAAGAGACGATGATGAGCTGATTTTTACCAAAAGGATGACAGGCAGGCCGCAGATGAAACGGTCTGCCCGTTTCCTTTTATATATGTAAATGGAGGTGGAGCATGAAGAAACCACTTTTTATCCTATTGGCAGTAATTCTGACCGCCGCGCTGCTGCTCTCCGGCTATCAGCTTTGGCGATACTTTGCCGCAGAGAAAGAAAACGCGGAGCAATTTGACGAACTGACCGGACAAATCGAAGAACCGCCACAGACACCCATACCGGAGACTCCCGGCGAACCGCCGCCCACTACTCCGGAATGGACGGTATACGACCAATACGGCGCGTTGTTTGAGCAAAACCCCGACATGATAGGCTGGATCAAAATTGACGGCACGACCAACGACTATCCCGTTATGCAGACCCCGGACAGGCCGGGCTTTTACCTCAAGCGCAATTTTGAAAAGCAATACAGCGATTACGGAGTGCAAGAAGTTAGTGTCACGCAGTATTGTTGGTATAATTCCCTGCCCATTTGAGCGGTACATGAAGCCCGATACCCCACGGCGCTGTTGCGGACTATCGGGTCACTTTGCCTTTGTAAAGCACCTTATATTCCTATATGTTGGTGTTTATGTTTTTGAAATTACATATTCCGCCGTAGTATTGCAAAAAAGCGCTTGATAAGCTAACGTTTATTAGCTATAATAAAGCTAACGAACATTAGCTTATCAAGGAGAGAACGCCATGACTCAACAAATCAGCCCGACAAAACAGCGCATTTTATCCGAAGCTCTGACGCTGTTCGCGGTAAAGGGCTACGAACCGGTCACGGTAGCTGCAATTGCGGAGGCGGTGGGGATAAAGGCCCCGTCGCTGTATAAGCATTACAAAAGCAAGCGGGATATCTTCGATGCAATACTCACGGAAATGAAGACCCGGTATCAAAGGCAGGCGGCGTCCATGCAGATGAACGGCACCGACGCGGCGCGGGACACGCCTCTGTTTGCGGATATCGGGGAGGAATCGCTTATCGAGATGAGCAAGGGCCTGTTTCTCTACTTCCTGCATGATGACTTCGCGTGCAAGTTCCGCAAGATGTTGACGGTGGAGCAGTATCAAAACGCCGGGCTTTCCGCGCTTTATACAAAGCAATACTTCGATGACCCGATTGATTATCAAAGCATGTTGTTCGGACTTCTGGGCAAGACAGATACGCTTGTTGCGGAGAACGCGAGAATCATGGCACTGCAATTCTATGCTCCGGTTTTCCTGCTTCTGACGCTGTGCGACCGCCACCCGAATCGGGAGGAAGAAGCCCTGCGGCTGATAGAGCAGCATGTGCGGCAATTCGCCCGGCTTTATCAGGGAGAACGATCATGAGAGTAAAAACCGGTAAAAGGAAAAAAAGAATAATAATTCTGCTTGCCATCGTATCGGTGATTGCTGTTTTCTTTATCGTGCAATATATACTTTGCTCCAATGCGGTGAAGGCGGGATACGCGCGGCTCGAGACATACAACCACAAGGAGATTAAGTTGAGCTATGGCACTATGACCTATGTGGACGAGGGTAGCGGAGACGTGATTCTGTCCGTCCACGGGATGAGCGGCGGGTACGACCAAGCCTTTGACACGGTTGCGAACAGGGTCGGCACGAACCGCGTGATTGCCCCCTCGCGTTTTGGCTATCTGGGCAGCGACGTTCCCGAAGCCCCGTCGCCCAAACAGCAGGCCAAGGCTTTTGTGGAGCTGTTAGACCTGCTGGGCATAGAAAAGGTGCATTTGCTGGCAACGTCGGCGGGCGGCACGGTCGCCATCCGTTTTGCGCTGGATTATCCCGAACGGACAAACGGTCTGATACTGTATTCCTCCGCCGCACCGCTGACGGCTAAGCCCGAAAGCTACGCGGAGTACGCGGGGCCGCCGGAATTCCTTTGCAGCAACTTCGGAATGTGGCTTTTGAGCCCGTTCTTTGAGCCGATCATGGGGATGGAATCAGATGTTATTCATACGATGCTGCCTGTCAGTGAACGGCGCGAGGGCATGATACTGGACGCGAGGCAGGTAAACCCCGATATGGCGCGGAACTTTGACGAATACGACATCGAAAGCCTGCAAGTGCCAACGCTGATATTTCACGCGAAGGACGACAAGATGGCTGATTATACGCTGATGGAGCAGGCGGCCGGACGTTTCCCCTACAGCACGTTCATATCATTTGGCACCGGCGGGCATCTGATGAGCGGACATGGCGGCGAGATAGACAACGCTCTAGACGCGTTTATTGAAGGGAGCTATAGCTCATGACTACACAAATAAGAAACCGAACTCAATGGTTTGTGCTAACATTAGGGATTGCAGCAACAATATTCTACTTCCTGCACGTCATAATCGGGAGCATGAATTACCCGGGCTATGACCCGCTGACACAGGCTGTCAGCGATCTCACTGCCGCGGCTGCGCCGTCACGGGAGATCGCGTCTGCGTTCACGCACGTAAGCGGCATATGCACCGTCGCGCTGTGCGTACTGCTCTGCGTATATTATCAAGGAAAGGTCAACAGGCCGTTCCGCTTGGGCGTTTATCTGTTTGCCGTCATGCACGGTGTGTCCGCCGTCGGCTATACATTGTTCCCGCTGTCTGGCGGCAAAACGGCATCGTTTCAGGACACCATGCATATTGTTGTGACTGCGCTGGTCGTTGTGCTGTCCATCGCGTCCATGATTTTGATAGCGGTCGGCAGCTTCAAGCGAAGGACACAACGTATATTCGGTATAGTAACGCTTGCGGCACTGGCGTTGATGTTTATCGGTTCAATCGGCACAGGAGCATTACCGGCATATTTCGGAGTGGCGGAGCGGTTCAGCGTTTACTCTGTTACGTTGTACAGCGCAGTGCTGGCAGTGTTTGCGTTTGCGGTGCGGCCGAGGGAAGGATGATTGCGCTTGACAGAAGTGATATTCGGCTGGCTGGGACTGCTGGGCGGGCTGCTCACCGCCTGCGGCGACTTGTTGCTTGATCTCAAGGGACGCGATAACAAGAAGCTGGGCAAGCATGGATATATCGAAAGCGCATGGGAAACTATGCCGGCATGGCGGTTCAAGCTGTCCCTGCTGCTTGCCGCCGCCGGGGTGCCGCTGTACTTCCTGGGAATCAGCTCGCTGGCTATGCAGATGACGAATACAGCGTTCGCGCTGGCCTTTTGGATAGTCATGCTGGTGGGCGCGACGGGTGGTTTTTTTATCCACGCGCTGCTATGCATATATCCTCTTCTCTACAGGAAGCTGCGTAACCGTCTGTCGTTCGACGAGACAGAAGCCGTCCTTAATGTGGGCTATGACGCCGCGAAAATACCGTTCTTCATTCAATTCAGCCTGCTGGTTTTCGGAAGCTCCGTGATGGTTATCATAGCGGTAACAATGGGGTATCTGCCGCTGCCTGTTTGGGCGATAGTTTTCACGCCGCTGTGTCTGATGGTTGTAGGTGTTCTTTTTAGAGTAATAAAGAGGGATTGGTTCTGCGACTTGCCCGGTATCATCATGCCAAGCTTGGGACTGGGCTTGCTTGGGTTGATGGCAGTTGTGAATGCCGGATTATAGGTGATGTGTAATGAATATCTACGACATTGAACTAAACAACGATATGAAGAGCATTCCCGAAAGAAAGCGGTACATAGAATCGCTTATAGCGCAGGCAAACAAGCCGGAAGTATAGAATGTGAGGAACATCGACATGACTAAAATACATAACAATGATACGCAAGTCGCATACCGCATTTGGGGAGCCGGGAGCATCACAATCGTTATTGATGCCGCACTCGGCACATGCAGCGCGGAGTGGTGGCATATAGCCGAGAAGCTTAGCGAGCACTACAGGGTAATTACGTTCGACCGGGCCGGTTATGGTATGAGTCCGCCGTCAGGTTTGGAACGGACGCCGCACAATGTCGCGTCCGAAATGGATGGGCTGCTTACGTCGCTGGGCATCGACAGTGATATTATCCTTATTGGACATTCTCAGGGCGGTTTTTACTCTATGCAATATGCCTTGATGTATCCGTCAAAAGTAATCAGTATGGTCTTGCTCGACCCCGCAACTCCCTATGATAATGAGTTTACTAAGCGGCTGTCGGAGGAGCAATACAAACAAAGCGGCGTTGATAAAACGATGGGCTTACGTATGGGCAAAGTAGTTACTTCACTAAAGCTGGGATTTTTGTTTAAGCCGATGCTTAAGAAGATGCCGCCGTTCTTTTATTACGATTTTGCTGATGACGCGAAGGAATATTTACTCAAATCACTATGCAGGAAATCCGCTTACGTGGCGGCGTTGGATGAGTATAAGTTTACTCATGCGGAGAATACCGCCGCCGATGTTAAGAACGGTATTGAAACGCAGGCGTTGGGCGGCTTGCCAATTCGGGTGATTACCCATTCTAGCGAGTTTTACTGCAAGGAACTGCAAAAGTTTGGAACAATGGACTTGCCTACAGCTAAAATGATTGAAGATATGTGGCAGGATATTATGCAAAGAACGCTAAACCTGTCGGCTGACGCAAAGCATATAACCGCATCCAACAGCGGGCATTTCATTCATCTGACTGATCTTGATGTTGTCTGTGATACTTTATACGAACTAACTGAGAGTCTCAAGATGAAACAGTGATAATATAAATAATATGTTGGAAAAAGTATGAGAAATATAAAGCGTGTGGAGGGACAACCATGTCAATTGATAAGGTAAAGGAATACTTTGCTGAGTTCGGTATCAGCGAGCGCGTTATAGAATTTCAAACGTCGAGCGCTACTGTTGATTTAGCTGCCGGGGCGTTAAACTGCGCGCCGGAAAGGATTGCGAAGACACTTTCCTTGGGGCTGAAAAAGCATAGCAGAAATGTGCTTGTAGTTACAGCGGGGGACGCTAAAATAGATAACGCGAAATTCAAAGCGCATTTTGGGGAAAAAGCAGCCATGCTTTCTCCCGGTGAAGCGGAGGGCATTACGGGCCATGCAATCGGTGGTGTCTGCCCGTTTGCGATAAATGAAGGTGTTGAGATATTCCTCGATATCTCACTAAAACGCTTTGATACGGTTTTCCCGGCTTGCGGAAGCAGTAACAGCGCGATTGAGTTGACTATAGCGGAGTTGGAGAAATACGCAAAGTGTACGCATTGGATGTATTGAACAAGGTTGACAGATGAGCATAATCGGCTTGCGCAGGCCTTACACTTGTTTCCGTTTTACCCTCAATAAGTCCCGCGTCCAGCAATGCTTGGTATGAGGATGTTATTTGACCGTTGTATTTTTCGGCGTTTACGACCGAAACCGCATAGCCTGCTCCCGCGATCTCTACATCGACCGCCACATCGTCAAGCGTTTCGATGAATTTATCCGCCGTAATCCCCATTGACGACGCCACTATTCCCACCGCCTTTAAACAAGTGCCCGTTTTGACGAAACCGGGCGTAACCCCGTATGTGATGATAGGCGCGTCTGCAATTTCTTCCGCAAGTGCATTACACAGTTCCATTTGCGCTGTCTTGAAAATCTCGTAAGCCGACATATACGCTCCCGGACTTGACGGATTAAACACTATGATCCCGCCCGTTTTCTTCATGCCGGGCAGGAATTTTTGCGTTAATAGCACCGGCGCGCGCAAATTTACCGCGTAGCTTAAATCCCAATCAGCAATGGAAACCGCCTCGACCGCGCCCATTGGAACCACGGCGGCATTGTTGACGATGATATCCAGTCGTGTGTATTTATCCAATATGTACGCACACAGCGTGTCGATCTGCTTTTCATCGGCTAAATTGATTTGGTAAAAGTCAACGTTGTTATTGCCAAATTTGCTGTTAATGTACGCTTGTGCATATTCTCCCTTTGCGGCATCGATCTCGGCTATAATCACCTTAGCGCCCATGTAGGACAAAGCGCGCGCGGCCTCAAAGCCGATACCTGCGCCACCGCCTGTGAGCAGCACAATTTTGTTTAACAGAGCGTCTGTGTATTTCTTACTCTGCTCAAGTAGCATTGTCTGGATCCTCCTTTTCGCTAATCATTACAAAGCTAGCGCAAGTGTAAATTCTTGTCAAGCATTCTTATTGCTAAAAATGAAATCTTTTCTTTAGCTCGTCCTTAAAACTGCTCCCCATAAAAATAGCAAGCCCCGCCACGGTGAGCAGGCAGTAAAGTATAGCGACCAAGCAGGACCAGACCTGCGCCGAAAGCGAGAACAGGTATATAATGACCGGGCACAGGCTTATGAAAAATATCGCGAGCAGGTTGCCAAGATACTCCCGGAAGTTTTTGTGGCTCCGTACCGCCAGAATTGTGTAGACGAAGGTGACTAAAATCGTCAGAAATGGGATCACATAGGTGGTAGACCATTTACCGAAACCGGTAAAGATGTCGAGGCCGAGCAAAAACGCTGAGGTGAAAGCGTAGCTGTGCAGAATCTTCATGCCCGCGTTCGCTTTTTTTGAACTTGCGAAGCCGATGGTGCGCCACACAAAGACAAGTGACAAAAGCACTATCACCGACCACAGCGACGGCGCATGAGAAAATGTGAAAATATTTATGAACACCGAAACGGCAGAAACCGATATCATTAAGAAAAGAAGCAGCTTCGCTAAAGTGAAGCCTGCTTTGTCCCCGATCTCCGCATACCTCGGATATGATGTCTCTGCGTCACGCGGCTCTCCGAGCAGCCTGCCGCACAGCGGGCAGACCGCGTGCTGCGGGTGGACGTTTACCCCGCACCGTTCGCACCTGTTCACATACTTCGCCCCCAGTCGTTCGAGTAAACCTCTACCTCGAGGCTCTGCGCGAGGTGACTAAAGAAGCGCCTGATTATTTCGGACTCTATGATCGTGCGTGAAAAGCTGATCGTGAGCCGGTCACCGAGCGAGCAGACTGCGCAGTTTATAGGGCTTTTCGGCGTAGGGTATAGATTCGCCTCCATGTATTTGACCCTCGATATAAAGCCTGGCGCGGCCGAGAGAATACCGAGGTTTGAAAGAGAGGCCGATTTTCTCGACTCACCCTTCACATCGGTTCCGATCATAATGAAGGGTTTTTTAATAGATAGCGGGACGAGCCGCGACCATAGCTTTCTCTCAAGGCTCACGTTTTCCGACATAAAGGTCTGTAGTGCGGGCTTTTCGGTCTTGATCTTGAGCTGCCTGGTTATTTCCGGAATGATATCCTCTAAGCTCGCCGCGCGGCTGACCGCCGTTCCAACGTTCGCCACGGCAAAGAAGTTTCGGAGGGTCATAGATGGGAATATCTTTCGAAGGTTGACCGGTATGGCTACGACGACCGGCTCCGAGAAGGCCGCGCACCGCTGCTGCTCCATAGATATCGAGTAAATAAGAAGCGACGCAAGGTATGATGTGATGGTGGCGTTTTGAGTCTTTGCAAGCTTACTAAGCCCACTTGCAGACACGACCCCGGTCGTCACGTTGTTTTTGCAGGCTTCAAACGGCGTGCCCCTGACTCTGAACGCCCGGGGCTCCCTGGCCGGCTTCACGGTCTTATCCTCCGGCTCGTAATACTTCGAAAAGCTGTCCTCCGTTTCGTCCGCCGATACGCCGTCTTCCGTTAACAGGAGCTTCCCCTCGTCTTCGATATCTTCACCTAAAAAACGGAAATAGTAAAAAAGCAGGGTTTTTAAAAACTCGGCCGCCCCGCTACCATCAGTTAGGGAGTGAAACATTTCAATAGCGATTCGGTTTCCAAAATAGAGAATTTTCAAGAGGTAGCCATTGTTTTTCTCCGGGTTTATCTCGGCGCAGGGACACTGCCTTTCCTCCTCCACGACGAACTTCTCGTGGTTCGTGTCAAAGTAGTTCCAAAACACCCCTTTTCTCATGCGCAAAAACATCATCGGGAAACGGTTAAAAATGTGATCGACAGCCTTTTGCAGTATTTTCTTATCGACAGGCTTATACAGAACGGCGGAAAGCCTGAACACCGAAGAATAGGATTTACCTGTTACCGGGGGGAAAAGTTTCGCCGCATTATCTAGCTTGTACCATTTGCTCATTTGAAAACGCCTCTCCCTCTTTTTGTCGGGTTATATTCAGTTTGCCAGCAGTTGAATAACACCGCTGAATAATGCAAGGCAGCAAGCTCCTATGCAAATTCATAATCAGATCACTTTGCGTGCCAGAATAGGCTTATTGAGAGAGTAAATCACAATCGCCAGCACTAAACAGCAAAGTATTTGCAGAGGTGCGCTCTGGAAGATGATCATATTAAAAAACCACACAAGCGCCATACGAAGCGGCTCGATGGGTATGAATACGCTGAGTATCACCACAATTACCGCGTCGGCGACCCAGCCGTACCATTTGTCCTGCGCGGCGGCAAGCGTGTGGATGAACGACGAAAACAGCAGGAGGAACGCAAACTGCTGGAAGAACGCGACTATTGGTCCGTTAGCGGCCCAGCCGAATACTGGCAGTACATTCAGTACGCCCTCCGCGTGGTAGTTCAGCATGAATTGCTCGAATGTATAGTACAGCACGATGGAAACAAGCGACGCTCCGGCGGCCAATATCACGTAATTGACGGCACAGCCCAAAAAGAAATCTTTGCGCTTTGCGCCGAGGTTCACCATCTTGCGGAAGTTCTGTAACGGAATGAATATCGCGGCGAGTATTACAAGCAGATAGAAGTAATTGCCGATACCAACAGGATTGCTCTCCCATCCGGCATAATTGCCATTCTCGGCTAAGATTATATAAACTAATTCTTGAACGAGCATTGCCAGAACGGTTATGCCTGTGATAATCGTGGCAAGCTTCATATTACGGAAATTCAGCTTTGCGGCTGATAACGCTTTACTGTGCATTTTTCTTCCCTCCCACTGTGTTGATAAAGAAGTCGCTCAAACTCATGCTGTCCACCGACACGCCATGCGGCGGTGTGATGCGCCTGTCGTATACATGCGCCGCGACAAGACTGCCTACCATCGTCTGACCGATGCAATTCAAACCGTTAAGCAGCGGCATAACCAACTCAGCGGTGCCGGACAGCGTATACGCCTTCTCATCCAGTTCGTCCATCCCGGCTTCTACGAGTACTTTACCGTTGTGGATGATGATAAGCCGCTCGTTGACTTTCGCTATCTCATCAATCAGATGCGTGGATACGATGATCAAACGAGGATGCGCCTGATAGCTCTCCAGCAGCAGGGTGTTGAATTGGTTTCGCATAACCGCGTCGAAGCCTAAAGTCGGTTCGTCTAAGAGGATCACATCCGAATTGTTCGCCAACGTGATGATGGCGGATAGCATTGTCTTCATGCCGAATGATAGCTGCTTGAACTTCTTTTTTCCGTCCAGCTCAAAAAACTCCAGCATCCTCATCGCGAAGCCCCTGTCAAACCCGTCCTGCAAACCGGCGGCGGTATCAATAAGCGCAGAAACCCGCATATTGAATTGTACCGCGCCGCTCTCAACAAAGTTCACATTCTCCGGCATACGGCTTGGCGATATTTTCTTTGACCCCACCTTGATAGCGCCGCCGCTTGCCTCGATATGCCCGGCCAGCAGCTTCATGAACGTGGTCTTGCCCGCGCCGTTTCGCCCCAGCAGGCAATGGATTCCGGTTTTTGGCAGTGTTATAGATATATTGTCCACCGCTTTTGTTTTTCCGTAACGCTTGGTTACGTTGCGAAACTCAATCATTTTCGATTACTCCTTCTTTCTGTCGGATAACGCCTACAAGTTCATCCAGCGTTATACCAAGTGTTTTGGCTTCCTCCAAGAGCCGGTCAATTGTCCGATTTAAAAATTCATCCCTGCGACGGGCGGTAATTATCTCTCTAGCACCTTGCGCCACGCACATACCAATCCCCCTTTTCTTATAAAGAACACCGTTGTCCGTCAGCTTGCTGATGGCTTTGACAGCCGTTGTAGGATTGACCGCATACACCTTGGAGATTTGCGTCGTTGATATAATCAGATCGTCCGTCTTATACTCTCCCGTGATAATACTGTTCTCAATCCTTTCCATGATCTGCATAAATACCGGCTGGCTATCGTTCAAGCAGCTTCACCTCCGCTATATCGTTAATGAGTTAGTGACCCAACTCGTTAAGTCAATAATACCACTCGCCAGAGTGACTGTCAAGCATTATTTTAAAAATGAAAGATAATTCATTTTTATTGACAATGCGGCTCCGTGCTACTATAATATAAATGAAACACACTTCATTTTATTGTACAGGAGATAACCCATGCCGAAAGTCAGCGAAGAATACATTGACGCTAAAAAGAACGAAATACTGGATGCCGCGTTTGAAGTCTTTACGAAAAAGCCTGTGTTCGCCGTCACGATGCAGGATATTATTGACAACGTAGGATTCAGTCAAGGGGCTATATATCGTTATTATAAAGATATAGACGATATTATCATAGCCGTTCATAACCGCGCTTTCGCAAATATTGACTATAAAGATAGGCTTAAAGCCATCTTAAAGCAAGAGCTTGAACCGGAACAGGTTATCCGTCAAGCATTTTTGTGTTTTGCGAAATATGTACAGGAGTCCTCAAATCTATTCAGCAAAATCCGATTTGAGTTATTGATGCTATATGAAGCGTATCCGAAACGTGGGCAGAAAATACAAGAAAACCTAAAGGTTAAGGAAAGCAACAATTTGGCACTTGAATTCGCCGTTGATTATGCTATTAAGTATATAGAAAGCGGATATTTCAAGCCAACGATTCCGGTAGAGAAAATATTGTCTTTCATTTCAGTGAACCTTGACGGTATTTTATATAATGACATGCGCTTTAAAAGCTCCGCCGTCACAGACCAAACCCAATTAACTCATGATGTTGTGGGATTATTTGAAATCTTAAGCGATACGGTTATATCAATGCTTGGGGGAAAGATGAAATGAAGGGCACAGTCGAAAGAGTTCGTCATCTGTCAATCAGGAAGATAATCATAACGCAAATTATGTTTCTATTGCTTTGGACTGTTGTCACCAATGCGTGGGAATATTCGCGGTTTTTGGGCGCTGAATCCGGAAGTTGGGGAAATCATTTATATAACCTAACAAGCCGCATTCTTTGGGCAGCTCCGGCAATCATGCTTTTGCAGGCATACAAAAAAGAGATTCCGACACCTTTAATACGCCTTTGCACAAATAAACCGGATATAAAGCCTTTCATAATTTCTGTTATTGTTATCATCATATATAATTTCGGAGGCATGCTTATATATCATAGAGGTTTATGGATTAACCCGGAATTTGATGTTCCCAAGCTTCTTCTCATGTTCATATCCGTCGCGGTTGTCGAAGAATTAGTTTACCGGGGATGGGGACTTAATGCGTTTTCAAAACTACAATCGGTAAGAAAAGCGAATATAGTATCTTCCTTATTTTTTGTTCTGTTACATTTGCCCGCTTATTTCATAAAGCTCATTTTTACCGGCACATTCCCGCTGGCAGCGGTTGCTGTTCAGTGTGTAATGGTATTTATACTTGCATAAACCAAATAGCACTTGAAGCCGAGAGAGCGTAAAATTTTTTGAAGTGCTTTGGCCTGCTGCCAACAGTAACCTTTGCCTTTTTCAAAAGCCTTAGAGGGCATATCAAAAGAATTGTTATAAGAGTAAGCCATAGCTTTATTCACAATGGATTGAGCATACTCAACCAGATTCCAGCCGAACAAACCAGATTGTAAACAGGTTTCAACCGCTTCTTTTATCGTCAAGATTATCTCACCCCGCTAAAATCTATTCTCACTTGCCGTGCCACTTAAACAACTTGTTTAATATATTTTTGCGCTCCCTTTTACAGCGTGGCAATGATTTCGCGTGATACTCCGAACAATCCTTACAATTTCCATGCCGTACACATTTTGTTTTGGGACAACTGCATTTATCCAATCCATTGTCTAACATAACTACGCCTCTGCACCAAATATAAATTTTTGATTGCTCATCAGCGG
>DOZQ01000001.1 GCA_003517915.1 Oscillospiraceae bacterium
TAAAAACTCCAGCTGCGTGGGACAAACAGTTCTTTGAAGACTTCCGCCGCGTAACGGTCGGTCATTCCGGCAATGTAATCGAGCACCGCGCGGGTGACTCCTTCATGCTCGGAAATAAACCGGTACTCCTCCGGAAGCTTATCCGGTCGGGCGGTGAAATAGCGGTACATACTTTCGATAAGACTTTCTACCTTGACCTCCTCGCCCTTTGCTTTTTTATTGCGGTAGACCCTTTCGAACATGAAATCGTAAAGCAGCGCAAATGCCTGCTGAATTTCATTGTCCAGCGCGATCTCCTCCCCCGAACAGGCTACCGCCGAGAGTACCAGCGTGTTAATGCGCCCGCTTCCGCTAACGCCCAGCTTGTTTGTTATAGTTTCCGGGAGCTCCGATTCGCTGAGGATTCCGGCGCGCACCGCGTCGTCAAAATCGTGGTTCAAATAGGCTATGCGGTCAGCCAGCCGGACAATCCTGCCTTCAAGTGTTATGGCCTGTCCACCCGAGGTGTGGCATAGAATACCGTCTTTGACCTCAGCGGTCAAATTCAGCCCCACGTGGTTTTTTTCTAAGTGCTCCACGACCCGGACACTTTGTTCATAATGCCGGAATCCCATGGGGCAGCAGCGGTTCAGAGCTCGTTCGCCCGCGTGACCGAACGGAGTATGGCCTAGATCGTGTCCCAAGGCTATTGCCTCGGTCAAATCCTCATTTAAAAACAGCGCGCGCGCTATTGTACGTGCAATCTGCGATACCTCGAGCGTGTGAGTTAAGCGGGTTCGGTAATGGTCTCCCATGGGGGATAAAAATACCTGTGTTTTATGCTTTAATCGTCGAAAAGCTTTGCAGTGGATGATGCGGTCACGGTCTCTTTGATATTCGGTGCGCAAAGGACACGGAGCTTCGGGGGTATTCCTGCCTTTGGTAAAGGCGCTCTTTGCCGCTTTGTCTGACAGATATTCGGTCTCGCGTTTTTCTAAAGTCTCCCGGATTGCGGCATCCAATGTCATCAGCTCCCAAAAAACGTTTATACAAGAATTATACGACAAAAAAGAGCAAAGTCCTGCATGATTTCACGGCAATTTATTTTTCGTGATATTGCACAATAAATCGCGTCACTTAAGATATCGGCGCGAAGCATTCCCCGGTCACTTCAGCGTTTACGCTGCCGAGCGAATATTCGCTCAGCCGGACATTAAATTCTTCAAGTCTTGGCTTTTCAAGTTGAAAATCCATTTGTATATCGGCGGCATAATCCGTTTTTAGTTCCGTGCCGGAAAAATCACATATAATATCGCGAATTTTTTCAAACTGATTGTAACCGCAGCGCAGCGTGAGCAAAAGACACCTGCCCATCGTAACTATACCTGCTTCGTCCAGCGCGATTTTCACCGCATGGGAATAAGCGCGCACAAGTCCGCCCGCGCCCAAAAGAACCCCGCCGAAATACCGGGTTACCACGGCCGTGCAGTCGGTTAAGCCGCTTTTTGAAAGTACCTCAAGGCAGGGGACACCGGCGGTGCCCTTGGGTTCCCCGTTGTCGGAATAGCGCCTTATCTGGTTTTCACGAAGGATATAGGCGTATACGTTGTGAGCGGCGGCCGGATGCTCTGATCTTATCTCGCCAATAAATGCAAGCGCGTCCTCTTCTTTTCCCGACGGGCATATGTGTCCTATAAAGCGGGAGCGTTTTTCGGTGAATTCCGCACGGGCGCGGGCACGGACGGTTTTGTAGGTTTCGATTTTGACCACCGCCTTATTAGAGCAATTTGATACCTGTTATCTCTTTGATAATTAGGCTTTCCTTATAATTTTAAAAAACGCAAAACCGCAACCGTGAAAATACGGTTGCGGAAGAATGCAGACTATTGTGTAAACGCTTAGAGCCGTTAAATTATTTAGCGTCTTCGAGATTAAAACGCTTTTTAAAACGGTCTACACGTCCGCCGGTATCAACCAGTTTCTGCTTGCCGGTAAAAAACGGATGACACTTCGCGCAGATATCGATTCTTATATCCTTCTTTGTGGAACGTGTTTCAAATTCATTGCCGCAGGCACACCGTACGGTCGTTGTTTCATACTTCGGATGAATTTTTTCCTTCAAACCTATAACACCTCTTTCTAAGGAAGCTCACATGGAAATACTGCATAGCCGAAAGGCATTACAATAATGGTGGACGCTAAGGGAATTGAACCCCTGACCCTTCGCACGTCAAGCAGGCTTTTAATGCCTTGACTACAAGTAAACCTACGATATATAAGGATTTATCGGATTTATAAACCGTTATATTTTACGCCGTAGGGGTACTGCTGGGGGTACTTTTTTATGCTCATTCCCTTTGTTCAGTAGCGTAATATTCCATACAGATTATATTAGCATATTGTAATCAATCAGTCAATATCAAAATTCAGCTAAAATGAAAATGAAAAAGAACTCGTTTTTGATGTAACATAAGCACCTTTAGACACCGATAGTACTATAGAGCCTTGCCCACACAAGAAATGCCACGCTATTCCTCCGCGTCCCTATCCATTGCTTCATCAATGGCGCGTGAAATAAATCCGTTCAGACTTTCACCGGTTTTTGCCGTGAAAGCCTTTATGATTTCCTTTTTACCCTTTGGAATAAGCAAATTTATGCGATCATACATCTTAGCGTCGTACTTTCGCGTCGCTCTGATTTGAGCCTCTGTCTTTGGCAAGGTTCGTCACCGCCTCTTTTTTAGAATATCAAAGATGTATACCTGTGTCAACAAAATATTATTAATGACTTTTCTCAAAAATCACTTGACAATATACCTACACAGGTATATAATATAGACACACTAAAAACGGAGGGAAACGAAATGACATTTAAGAAATTTAAGAAAGAGCACAAGGGCGGGTTTCGCCCTATCGCTGCCGAGGATATTCCAGGATTCTATAAAAAGGGCTCGTCCATGTACGGGGATTGTGATGATATGATTGTTGTAAGTCACCTGTATCAGTCACTGAACGGAATTTACACCGTGTACTTGAAAAACCCTGCCAAAACCCGATATCTCGAAACCCGCTATTATGACAACGGCAGTGCGGAAGCGCGTTTGACCCGTGGCAGGCCGGCAAAAGAATCCGATGACAATACCGGCAAGTATGATTTTTATATTGAGGAAATTGGCGAGGACGCGGATTACGAATCTCTTGAAGAATGGATTGAACAACTTTGCATCGAGCTTGATGATATTGTGCCGATTATTCTTGATTTAGACGCCGGACAATGGGTTGACATAACCCCATATATTTAAGAAAGAGGTGCGCGTCATGACCAGAGAAGAGCTATTATCCATTATTCGCGAGGTTGACCCCGCGAACGAGCTGTATATTTTATCCGACCCGGATATATCCGGACTGTTTGACAGGATAAACGCATGGGAATTTGGTAGCCCGGAAAAAATGAATGTCCTGCCTCAAGATGAAAAGGACAAAGCAGCACGAGCCAAATCTATCGCTGAGATGCTGAAAAATGATCTGAGACACCGCATTGCCAGATTCGGAGACATCCACCTAACCCCGGGGAACGCGCGGATTGGAGAGGGCGCTACGGTAAATTACTGGAGCGACCGCCACGCCGGAACCATCATCAAACTCACCAAGACCACGATCACCATCCAGCGCGATAAGGCCACACTTGCCCCGGACTTTAAGCCGGAGTATATCCCCGGAGGTTTCTCAGTCCACTGCACAAACAGCGGCGATCAGAAATGGATATATGAACCTGACCCCAAGGGGCAGATACATACGCTACATTGGTCAAAAAAAGTATAATTCTTACGGGACACCGGGAAATCTGACCGCAAGTAAAGGCCGGCACGAATTCTATGATTATAATTTCTAAAAGAAAAGCCTCTCGGAGCAAATCAAAACTCCGGGAGGCGGCCGCAATTATTCAGTTTTCTTCTTTAGGTTGCCGGCACGGTTGTTCGTAATCGTCGGGAGGGGACTGGGCACTCTTTTGAGTATGTCCGTGAGGTCGCAATCCAAAGCCTCACAGATAAGGTCGAGGTGTTCCAGATTTACCCTCTCGCAAACCTCGTGATACATTTCGTTGATAGTGGTAGGCCGTATCCCGGTTTTCCGCGCAAGATCCGCTTGTGACCAACGAAGTTCGCCTAACTTCGTTGACAGTAAAATTCTAATCGCCATCACACTATGCTCCTTCCAGTACATTCTAACAGGAATAAGCATAATCATTGTTTGTTAGTTACATTATAACGATATTCGTGATTTACAAAAAATTCTTTGACTTTGCAGAGATGAACCGTTAGCGAGGAGATGATAAATCCTAATAATTTTTGTAAAAATGTGTTGATTGCTGTAAAAACACGCCTTATAATGGGATTGAATAAATAAACTTGATTTGAGAGCGAATTGGAATTGATAACAGGAGATGAGATTGTGAAATACGCTATCTTTCTTGGTGCGGGAGCATCGGCATCATGTGGTGCCCCAGTTCAAAATAATTTATTCAAGGAATATTTTAAAAACAGATCAAATATAAGCAGACGCCATTGTTTTGATGCAGATAAAATGGCAACATTTTTTTGTTCACAATTTGGCATTAATGTGGAAGAAGGCAACTTAGACAACGTAGATTTTCCGACTTTTGAAGAGGTGTTAGGGATATTGGATTTGGCTTTGGCTAAAGATGAATCATTTCGAGAGTGTGGATTAGCCTCGGAAGATCATAACCCTTCTAATAGTATTAGCCAACTACGTCAGATGGTAGTTGATTTAATGGCATATACTATATACCATCAAGTTAATTTTGTGGAAAATAAGCATAAAGAGCTCATTCGTTCTTTAGATTCTAATAAATTATTAGATGATTGTTTTTTTATTTCTACTAATTATGATATTTTAATTGATAATGCGATTACAGATAAAGGACATTCGATAGATTATGGATGTCATATGGTCAATCATGCTTTTTGTGTAGAAAACGAGTTTAATTCTAATGTAAAAACAATTCCTCTGTATAAAATACATGGTTCTTTAAATTGGCTTTATTGTCCTACTTGTAACGAAATGACTTTAACTTGTGGAAAAGGTGCAATAGATGGGGAAAAAAAATCATGTGATACATGCAAAGGTTTAATGCAAAAGATTATAATCCCGCCGACATATTTTAAAAATTTTAATAATTATTTTCTG